>JASLXG010000193.1 GCA_030740435.1 Alphaproteobacteria bacterium
CAGGAAGGCGTCGCGCAATCCCGCCAGGTCGTGTCGGGGCCGAAGTCGCTGTAGCTCTTGCCCATATCGCCACCCAGGCGGCGCGTGGCCTCATGGCCGATCTCCAGGGCCTTTGCCAATCCGAGTTGTTGGCGCATGACAGCCGCGCGCCCGCTTTGGCAAAAGATCGAAGAGCGTAGTCCCACTACGCTCATCGACCTTTTCCTTCCGGATCGCATCACCTGGGGGCTTTGCTGCCCGTGACCCGGTGAGAAATGCGGGTTAACCCGGAAACAAGGGGCGAAATCACCAGTCCTTGATGCCCAAGACCTGATCCGGCATATGATCGCCGCCGCCTTCGTAGTCAAGTTCATGCTTATTCCCGGGTGGTGCACCGGATAGTGCACTCTGGGCGCTGACGGGCTATCGTTCGGGAAACCACAACAACCGAGCGAGGACACCGTGAACGATGCAGGAATAGTCCAAGACAAAGTCGTGCTGGTGACCGGGGCGGGCCGCGGCATCGGCCGGGGCATCGCACTGATGCTGGCGGAAAATGGCGCCCGTGTGGTGGTCAACGATCTTGGCGGCGGCGTCGACGGCGGCGGGGCCGACCAGGGCCCGGCCGCCGAGGTGGTGGCCGAAATCGAAAAGGCCGGCGGCCAGGCCGTGGCCAACTTCGACAGCGTCGCCGAAACTGCAGGCGCCGAGGCCATGGTGCAGGCGGCAGTCGATGCCTTCGGCCGCATCGACGGCGTGGTCAACAACGCCGGCATTCTGCGCGACCGCATCTTCCACAAGATGTCGCCCGAGGAATGGCACGCCGTGATCAACGTCCACCTCAACGGCTGCTTCAACGTGAGCCGCGCCGCCGCGCCCCACTTCCGCGAACAGGAGAGCGGCGCCTTCGTTCACTTTACTTCCACCTCGGGGCTGATCGGCAATTTCGGCCAGGCCAACTACGCCGCCGCCAAGCTGGGCATCGTCGGGCTCTCGAAGTCGCTGGCGCTCGATCTCTCGCGCTTCGGCGTGCGCTCCAACTGCATCAGCCCGTTTGCCTGGTCGCGCATGATCGGCACCATCCCCAACGCCCCAGATCAAGAAGAACGCCTGGCCCGCATCAAGGAGATGACGCCGGAAAAGATCGCGCCCTTGGCCGTCTTTCTGGTCAGCGACCGGGCCCAGGAGGTAAGCGGCCAGATCTTCGCCGTGCGCAAGAACGAGATTTTCCTGTTCAGCCAGCCCCGGCCCATCCGCAGCCTGCACCGCGACGGCGGCTGGACGCCCGAGGCCATGGCCGACCACATGCTGCCGGCGTTTCGGCCCAATTTCTTCGGCCTCGACCGTACCGCCGACGTCTTCGACTGGGACCCCGAGTAGACGCTGGCATGAGCGACGAGGCTGCCGCGCCGCTGCGCAACCCCGGCGTTCACGCCAAAGCCACGCCCGAGAAGGCGGCGTACATCATGGCCGACACGGGCCAGGTGATTACGTATCGTGAGCTCAACGAGGCTTCCAACCGGGGCGCCCAGCTCTTTCGTTCGCTGGGGTTGGGCCACGGCGACTGCATCGCCATCTTCATGGAGAACAACGCCGCCTATCTGCAGCTCTGCTGGGCGGCGCACCGGGCCGGGCTCTATTACGTCTGCATCTCGTCCTATTTGACGGCCGAGGAGGTCGACTACATCGTCGCCGACGCGGCGGCCCAGGTGCTGATCACTTCGCTGGCCAAGGCGGAGGTGGCGGCCGAACTCGCCGGACTGATGCCGGGGGTGCGGGAGCGTTTCATGGTGGGCGGCGAGATCGACGGCTACCGTTCCTGGGAGGACGCCACTGCCGAAAAAGCGGCCAAGCCGCTGGCCGACGAGACCGAGGGTTCGGATCTTTTGTATTCCTCGGGCACCACGGGCCGGCCCAAGGGCATCAAGATCCCGCTCTCGGGCGAGGCCCTGGGCACACCGACACGGATCTCCGAGCTCCTGGGCAAGCTCTACCAGTTCGACAACCAGAGCATCTACCTCTCGCCGGCGCCGCTCTACCACGCCGCGCCCTTGCGCTACAACATGGGGGTGCTGCGCCTTGGCGGCACCGCCATCGTCATGGAGCGCTTCGATCCCGAAGCGGCGCTGGGCTACCTGCAGAAGTTCGGCGCCAGTCACAGCCAGTGGGTGCCCACCATGTTCGTGCGCATGCTCAAGCTGCCCGAGGAGGTGCGCCGGCGCTACGACACCTCCAGCATGAAGTTCGCCATCCATGCCGCGGCCCCCTGCCCGGTGCAGATCAAGCAGCAGATGATCGACTGGTGGGGGCCGGTGATCTACGAGTACTACGCCGGCACCGAGGCCAACGGCTTCTGCTCCGTCGAATCCGCCGAATGGCTGGCCCGCCCGGGCACGGTGGGCCGAGCCCTGGTCGGTGAGCTCCATATCATGGACGAAGAGGACGACACCAACGAGCTGCCGGTGGGCCGGGACGGCACCATCTATTTCGCCGACGGCCCCGAGTTCGAATACCACAACGACCCGGAAAAGACCGCCGCCGCGACGAACGCCCGGGGCTGGACGACGCTGGGCGACGTTGGCCACCTCGACCAGGAAGGTTACCTCTATCTCACCGACCGCCGCGCCTTCATGATCATCTCGGGTGGCGTCAACATCTACCCCCAGGAGACCGAGAACCTGCTGGTCACCCATCCCCGTGTGATGGACGCCGCCGTCATCGGCGTGCCCAACGAGGAATTCGGCGAGGAGGTCAAAGCCGTGGTGCAGCCTTTTGAGCCGGGCAGCGGCGGCAGCGAGCTGGAGGCCGAACTGATCGAGTTCTGCCGCCAGCACCTCTCACCCGTCAAGTGCCCCCGATCCATCGACTTCGACCCCGAGCTGCCGCGCCACGCCAACGGCAAGCTCTACAAGCGCCTGATCAAGGACCGCTACTGGGGCCAGCACGATACGCGGATCGTCTGAGGCAAAGCAGGAACGACGCCAGAATTGACTAAGGTTATCAGTAAATGATAACCTTAAACAAATGAACCAACCGCGGCGCGACCCCAGCTTGGATACGCTTCTGGACCTAGACGGCCAGGTTCTGGTGATCGATCCGGCTGGGGAGCATTGGGTGCGCTTCCGCGTGACGCGTGTGTCGCCGGGCGATGAGAGACCCCACGGACTGGATTACGCGTTGACGTTGCATGGACCGAATGGCACGCGGCTCGTCGGCTTCGACAACGCCCATCCTGTCCGGCCAACCGCCGGACCGGGCGGCCGACGGCGGGCGCAACGCGATCACAGACACCGTCATCGCACCGTCCGGCCCTATGACTACCAAGATGCAGCCACCTTGCTTGCGGATTTCTGGGCCGAAGTCGAGGCGGTACTCAAGGAAAGAGGAGTGAAGCTATGACAACCCTGAAGGTAGGCATCGCCAGCTATCAGGATATGAAGGCCCGCAGCATGGCCATCGCTCGCGGCGAGGGCAAAGCCCGGCGGGGCGAGCCCAAGGTTTGGTTCACCTCGCTCGAAAGCTTCGCCAAAGTGCTCTCGGATCGCAACCGTGCCCTTTTGAAATTGATTGCCGAGCAAGAGCCGGAATCGCTTACTGAATTGGCCAAGTCCTCGGGACGGGCCAAATCCAATCTTTCGCGAACGCTGCGCACTTTGGAGCGCTACGGTCTTGTGCATCTGGAAAAAGGATACAAAGGAAGGGTCGCACCGCGTGTTCCCTATTCGGATATTGTTCTGGATGTCCCCATCGGCACCTCCGCCAAAAGGGGCAATACCTCTAGTGTTTCCGCCTGATCCCCGAGGCCAGCCATGACCGACACCGTCAAGCCGTTCGAGGTCGATATTCCCGAAAGCGACCTCGAGGACCTCCTCCGCCGCCTGCGGGCTACGCGCTGGCCCGACGCGGAAACGCCGGACGACTGGTCGCAAGGCGTGCCGCTGGCCTACATGCAGGAGATCTGCCGTTATTGGGCCGAGGATTACAACTGGCGGCGCTGCGAGACCATGCTCAACGGCTGGCCGCAAGGGACGACGGAAATCGACGGCCTAGACATCCACTTCCTGCACCTGCGCTCGCCGCACGCCGACGCCCTGCCGCTGGTCATCAGCCACGGCTGGCCGGGCTCGGTGATCGAATTTCACAAGGTGCTGGGGCCGCTGGCCGACCCCACCGCCCACGGCGGCCAGGCGGCAGACGCCTTCCATGTGGTGGCGCCCTCGCTGCCGGGCTTCGGGTTCTCGGGCAAGCCCCAGGCGCCGGGCTGGAGCACCGAACGCACCGGCGCCGCCTGGGCCCAATTGATGGCGCGGCTCGGCTACGGCCGTTACGTCGCCCAGGGCGGCGACTGGGGCGCCATGGTCAGCGAGGCCATCGCCGACCAGGACCCGGAGCACTGCGCCGCCATCCACCTCAACATGGTGCGAGCCAAGCCGAGCAAGGAAAGCCACGACAACCCCAGCCCGGCCGAACAGGACTCGCTGGCGGCGCTCAAGCACTACCGCGACTGGGATTCGGGCTATTCCAAGCAGCAGAGCACACGGCCCCAGACCCTGGGCTACGGCCTCGCCGATTCGCCCAGCGGCCAGGCCGCCTGGATCATCGAGAAGTTCTGGGCCTGGACCGATTGTGATGGCCACCCCGAGAACGCGCTCAGCCGCGACGAGATGCTGGATAACGTCATGCTCTACTGGCTGACTGGCGCCGGCGCTTCCTCGGCCCGCATCTACTGGGAAAGCTTCGGCAAGATCCCGCTTTTTGACATCGACATTCCAGTCGGCTGCAGCTCCTTCCCGCGCGAGATCTTCCGCCCGCCGCGGCACTGGGCGGCCGAGCGTTTCAAGAACATCATCCACTGGAACGATCTCGACCGGGGCGGCCACTTCGCCGCCTTCGAGCAGCCGGAGATTTTCGTGGCTGAGCTGCGGACTTGTTTCCGCAAGGTGCGCTAGGCAAAAAGCTCGGGGCGCAGCATCCAAGCCAAGATCCAGCCTTCCTCGCCCTGCTCCAGGCAGGCGACGCTGCCGGGCTGGTAGGCGACCAAGGGCTCGTCCCGGCCCGTCAACAACCAGGATACCGCCCGGGCCATGAAGGGCAGATGTCCGACCACCATGGTATCGCCGGCCAGGTCGTCGAGGCCGGCGGCCCAAACCTCGACCTGGTCGTTGGGCGCAATGCCGCCGGTGGTGGTCACCTCGCCGCCCAGCGCCGCGGCCAGGATCTCGGCCGTCTGGCGGGCCCGGGTCTTGCCGCTGTGCAGGATGCCAACCGGCGCCGCCCGGCCGCGAAGAAATTCCGCCGGGCGTCCGACGTCGGCTGCGCCCCGCGCGCTCAGGGGCCGTTCGGCATCGGCCTCCTTGGCCAGCGCCTCGCCGTGTTGCACGAGATAGAGTTTCATGGCTTCGCTTCCTCTTGGGCCGCCCTCATGCGGCGCCAGGCCTCGGGTTCCTCGATCAAGAGAATCGCCAGCGCGGCGACCAAAGCCAGACCGGCACTGAGACTCAGCGGCAGCCAATAGCTTTGCATGACGTCGAAGGCGTAGCCAGCCAGGATGGGCCCGGCGAACATGGCGATCGAGGCGGCGGTGAAGCCGGCGCCGATCACGGCGCTGATGCTGCGCACGCTGAAGTAATCCGCCGTCACGGCCGGGCTCAGCGCCACGAAGCCACCGTAGCAGATGCCGAAGACAACGGCGAAGAGCGATAGCTGCCAGGTGGTGGTGGAAAAGGCCCACCAGGCGGCGGCCAAGGCAAGGCCCAGGTTGATGCCGATCAGCGCCCGGCGGCGGCCGATGCGATCGGCCACGGCGCCCACCAGGAAACGGCCGATGGTGCTGGCCAGGCCGATCAGGCCCAGCATGGCGGCGCCCGTAGCCTTGCCCAACCCCAGGTCCTGCACGAAGGGCATCATGTGGACAAACGGCATGGAGATGCCGATCGAGGCCAACAGGCCGGCCACATAAAGCACCCAAAAGGGCTTCGAGCGTAAAGCCTGCGCCAGCGTCAGCCCATCATCACCGGGGGGTCCGGAGGGGCCGGCCGGCCCCCTCGCCTTGGCGCCATCGGGAAACTGGCCCCGCCGGGCCGGCGAAGATTCGATCAGCAAGGCGGCCGCGACGCCGCCGATCATTGCCACCGCCGCCAGCACCAGATAGGCGCTGCGCCAATCCGACCAATGAATCAGCGCCGTCACCAGCGGCGGCACCACCGCCGTGCCCAAGCCGATGCCCGAAACCGCCAGGCCCGAGGCCAAGCCGCGGCGCTTGACGAACCAGCGCTGCACCGCCCCCATGGCCGGGGCGTAGGCAAAGCCGATACCAACGCCGATACCCAAGCCATAGCCCAGGTAGATCTCGGTCAGGCTTTCGGCACGGCTCACCCAAAAGAGCCCCACGCCGAGCAGGAACATGCCGGCGGCGATCACCCAGCGCGCGTTGATGCGGTCGGCGATGGCTCCGCTGACGGCACCCAGGCCGAAGTAGAGGGAGGCGCCGATCGAGAAGATCAGCGATACCGAAGCCCGGCTGGCCGAAAACTCGCCCTGCAATTGGTCGAAAAAAGCCGTGAAGGAATAGGCCGCGCCGAAGGCAATGAAGAGGGTGGTGAACGAGCCACCAACCACGAACCAACCATAGAACATGCTGTTACTTTACCCGCTGGGGCCGGAAATCCAGAACCCCGGCCTCGATCAGGCCCATCACCAGGGCGGTGACCAGGGCCGCCAGCAAACTGGTCGCCGCCACCTTCTTCCACATGTGCGGCCGCACCGGCGCCCCGGGCTCATGGCCCGTCTCGGGCTCTTCCGGCTGGTGCACGCCGATGGGCAGCAGGACGAATAGGCAAAGCCACCAGACCACGGCGTAGACCGCCAAGAGCGTGGTCCAGCTCATCTTCAGGCGGCTTCGATTTCGACCAGGGTGCCGCAGAAATCCTTGGGATGGAGAAACAATACCGGCTTGCCGTGCGCACCGATGCGCGGCTCGTCGTCGCCCAGCACCCGGGCGCCGCTTTCTTTAAGACGATCACGGGCGGCGATGATGTCGTCGACCTCGTAACACACATGATGCATGCCGCCGCCGGGGTTCTTCTCCAGAAAGCCGGCGATGGGGGAATTCTCGCCCAAGGGATGCAAAAGCTCGATCTCGGTGTTGGGCAACTTGACGAAGACGATGCTGACGCCGTGTTCGGGGATATCCCTGGGCTCCGACACCTGGGCTCCCAACGCATCTCGGTACTGGGCCGCCGCCGCGGCCAGATCGGGGACCGCGATGGCCAGGTGATTGAGACGTCCGATCATGTTTTTCACTTTCTCTGCTGCAAGCTCGAATTATCCTGGCACTACTTCCAGACCTCGGTCGCCAGGCGTAGCCAGTTGTCGCCCAGGATAGCGCAGAGATCGGCATCGCTGTAGCCCCGCGCTTGCAAAACCGCCACCAAATCCTCCAACTGCTCGGGCTGAAAGAAATGCCAGGGCGGCGTGGGGCAGCCTGCCGGGTACATGTCGGGCCGGCGTGACGACCGGCGCCCTGCTGGTGGTGTTCGGAGAGGACGTCACCCGGCGCACCCGACAACTGGAGTTGACCAAGGACAGTTTCTACCTAATCCTCAAGCAAGACATGAAACGACGACGGGAGGCCGGTTAGATGGAAGAGAATACGGCACGGCAGCTGCTCAAGGATGCCATGGTCTGCGACATGACCTTGCCGACGGTCGATATGCCGGCGGCCGATGAGGAGAAGAGGGCCCAGGCGCCGCGCCGTTTTGCCGCCCAGGGCTTCGACTTCGTCAGCCTCACGGTGGCTGTCGACGAGGCAGAGATGCCCGATGCCATGCGCCTTTTGGCCCGTGAACGCCGCGCCATCGAGGCCCGTCCCGAGGCCTTCGTGCTGGTCGAGAGCACGGCCGACATCGAGCGCGCGCGCCAAGAAGGCAAGCTGGGCATCGGGCTCCATTTCCAGGGCACCGGTCCGGTCGGGCGCAACCTCGACCTGGTAGCGCTTTATTACAAGCTCGGTATCCGCCACATGCTGCTGGCCTACAACCAGAAGAATCTGGTCGGCAACGGCTGCCACGAGCTCGCGGACGACGGCCTCAGCCGCTTCGGTTTCGAACTGATCGCCGAGATGAACCGGGTCGGCATGCTGGTCGACGTGGCGCATTGCGGCATAAACACCTCAATGCAAGCCATCGAAGCTTCAACGGCTCCGGTTGTCGTCAGCCACGGCAACGTCGCTGCCATCCACCAGCATCCCCGTTGCTACAGCGACGAACAGATCAAGGCCATCGCCCAGTCGGGCGGCGTCATCGGTCTTACCGGTTTCGGCGTCTTTCTCGGCGACAACGACGCCTCGGTCGGCACCTACGCCCGCTCGCTCGATCACGTAGCGCAATTGGTCGGGCCCGATCACGTGGGCTTCGGCTTCGATTACATATACGACATGCCGGCCTTGATCGCACTTTGCCGGACCATGGCCGACCGCTGGCCCAAGGATTGCGGTTACCACCGGCCCGACATAGCGCAACTGGAGCCCGAGCAAGTCGTCGATATCGTCGCCGAACTGGCCCGGCTGGGTTGGGGCGAGGAGGATATCCGTAAGATCGTCGGCGGCAACTGGATCCGGGTGATGGGCCAGGTTTGGAAATGAAGCGCCGTCGAGGCCAACTCCAGGAAGGAACGAGCCCGGGGCCGTGCCAATGGCACCCGACCCCTTCCTCGACGACCCGCAACCCTACGGTTTCGAGACCTGAAGGAAATCAACCATGACCCATACCATCATCACCAACGCCCAACTGTTCGACACCAAAGCCGGCGAACTGGTCGGCGAGCGCCACGTGCTGGTCGAAGAGGGCCGCATCAAGGAGGTTTCCGACAAACCCATTGCGGCCAGCGAAGCGCGGGTCATCGACGCCCGAGGGCGCACCCTGATGCCAGGCCTTTGCGATGCCCATGTGCACGTCGTTGCCGGCTCGGCCAACGTCGCTCTGGTCGAAAGCTGGTCGCCCTACTATCGCGCTGCCAAGGCCGCCGAGATCCTCAACGGCATGCTGATGCGTGGCTTCACAACAGTGCGCGACGCCGGCGGGGCCGATTGGGACCTGGCCACGGCCGTCGACGAGGACTTGATCGCTGGCCCGCGCCTGCTCTATTGCGGTCCCGCGCTGACGCCTTCCGGCGGCCACGCCGATTTCCGCGCCATGAGCGACACCATTACCGATCCTTACAGAACGGCCGGCGGCATCGGCCGCCTGGTCGATGGCGTGCCCGAGATCAAGCGCGCCTGCCGTGACGAAATCCGTCGCGGTGCCAAACACATCAAGCTGATGATCTCGGGTGGCGTGGCCTCACCCATGGATCCCATCGATGCCATCCAGTTCGGCGCCGACGAGGTCGAGGCGGCGGTCGAGGAAGCCGAGAACGCCAATCTCTACGTCGCCGGGCACGGCCACCCGGCACGCTCCATCAAGCGTGCCCTCAAGCTCGGCCTGCGCTCCATCGAACACTGCACCGTCATGGACCAGGAATGCGTCGATCTCTTTCTCGCCAACGACGCCTGGATGGTACCGACCATGGCCATCTTCGAGAGTCTGCACGAGCGTGGCCCCGAGGCCGGGTTGCCACCGGCTTCCCAGGCCAAGCTGGCGGAGATCAGGCCGACGGCAATGAAGTCCCTGGAGATGGCCTACAAGGCCGGGGTCAACCTGGCCTACGGCACCGATCTCTTGGGCATCCTGCACGAGGATCAATCGTCTGAGTTCCGCATCCGGGCCGAAATCATGAAGCCCGAGGACATCTTCCGCCAGGCCACCTCGCTGGCCGCCGAGCTCTTTCGCATGGAGGGCGAAGTCGGCACCGTCGAACCCGGTGCCCGGGCCGATCTGCTGATCGTCGACGGTAATCCGCTGGAGGATCTTTCGCTGATGGAGGGCCAGGGACAGCACATGATGCTGATCATGAAGGACGGCAAGGCCTACAAGAACGAACTGAACTAGGGCCTGTTGACATTTAAGGGATTCCCAAGAGCGTCAAAAAGTGATTCAAACTTCCTTTTGCAAGGAGGTTTTGATGAACACGGGACGTTTCGTCATCAGGGATGAGGTCTGGGAAAAGGTTTCCCCCCATCTTCCG
>JASLXG010000194.1 GCA_030740435.1 Alphaproteobacteria bacterium
AGACGACCGGGTCAAGTGGCCCAACGAGCGTAGCGAGTGGCTACTTGAGGCGGCGGCGGTTCCCCACGCTAACAAGCGACCGGAAGCCCTGCTTCCGGTCTGCCAAGCAGCAAGCGCCCTTCCTCGGCGATCCCGCGGCGCACCTCAATCGAACGTCACCACGGAGCGGATCGATTGGCCCTCGTGCATCAAATCGAAGGCCGTGTTGATGTCGTCGAGCCCCATGGTGTGGGTGATCAGGTCGTCGATGTTGATCTTGCCCTCCATGTACCAGTCGACAATGCGCGGCACCTCGGTGCGGCCCTTGGCGCCGCCGAAGGCGGTGCCGCGCCAGACCCGGCCGGTGACCAGCTGGAAGGGCCGGGTGGCGATCTCCTGGCCGGCCCCGGCGACGCCGATGATGACGCTTTCGCCCCAGCCCTTGTGGCAGCATTCCAGCGCCTGGCGCATGACATCCGTGTTGCCGATGCATTCGAAGGAATAATCGGCGCCGCCCCCGGTCAGCTCGACCAGATGGGCCACCAAGTCGTCGCCGAGTTCGGCCGGATCTACGAAATGGGTCATGCCGAAGCGTTCGGCCAGTTCGCGCCGCGCCGGGTTGGTATCGACGCCGACGATGATGTCGGCACCCACCAGGCGGCAGCCCTGCACGACGTTGAGGCCGATGCCGCCCAATCCGAAGACCACGACGTTGGCGCCGGGCTCGACCTGGGCCGTGTTGATGACGGCGCCGATGCCGGTGGTGACGCCGCAGCCGATGTAGCAGACCTTGTCGAAGGGCGCGTCGTCGCGGATGCGGGCCAGGGCAATCTCCGGCACCACGGTGAAGTTGGCGAACGTCGAGGTGCCCATGTAGTGGTAGATCGTCTGGCCGCCCAGGCTGAAGCGGCTGGAGCCGTCGGGCATCAGGCCCTGGCCCTGGGTCTCGCGGATGGCCTGGCAGAGGTTGGTCTTGCCGCTGGTGCAGTATTCGCACTGGCGGCATTCCGGGGTGTAGAGCGGAATCACGTGGTCGCCCGGCTTGAGGCCTGTGACACCCGGCCCCGTCTCGACCACCACGCCGGCGCCCTCGTGACCCAGGATGGCCGGGAAAATGCCTTCGGGATCGGCGCCCGAAAGCGTAAATGCGTCGGTGTGGCAGATGCCGGTGGCCTTGATCTCGACCAGGCACTCGCCGGCCCGGGGGCCTTCCAGGCTGACGGTTTCGATGCTCAGCGGCTGGCCCGCCTGGTGGGCCACGGCGGCGCGCACGTCCATGGTATTTTCTCCCTTGGGGAACAGCGACTAGCCCACGGTAGCCAAGCGGCCGTGGTGAGGTCAAACTCTCCGGGCCGGGCCACCCGCGACTTGATATTCGCCCGGCAAACAGGCAGGTAACGAGGCATGGAGAGCATTCCCAACCGCCGCGCCATCATCGAGCGGCGCCAGCTCGGCGGCGCCCTGGAAGAATTGGTCTGGGACGGCGACCCGCGCTCGCCGGAGGTGCGGGGCCAGGTGCTGGCGCTGTTGCGCGATCATCTGGAGGCCGGCCGGGCCGAGATCCGCCGCCGCTTCGAGGCCGGCGGGGCGGGCCTCGAGACGGCGCGCTCGATCTCCTACCTGGTCGACCAGATATTGCGCGCGCTCTACGACTTCACCCTGGCCCACGTCTATCCGCTGAGCAATCCGACGGCCGGCGAGCACTTGGCGGTGGCGGCTGTGGGCGGCTACGGGCGCGGCGAGATGGCGCCCCATTCGGACGTCGACCTGTTGTTCCTGCTGCCCTACAAGCAGACGCCCTGGGGCGAGCAGATGGTGGAGTACCTCCTTTACATGCTCTGGGACCTGGGCCTCAAGGTGGGCCACGCGACGCGTTCGGTGGACGACTGCGTGCGGCTTTCGCACGCCGACATAACCATCCGCACGGCGCTCCTGGAAGCCCGTTTGCTGTTCGGCGACAAGCCGCTTTATGGCGAGTTTCGCCGGCGCTACCAGAGCGAGGTGGTGGCTGACACCGGCCCCGACTTCACCGAAGCCAAGCTGGCCGAACGCAAGGACCGTCACCGCCGCCTCGGCGATTCGCGCTATTTGGTCGAGCCCAACATCAAGGACGGCAAGGGCGGGCTCAGGGACTTGCATTCGCTCTACTGGATCGCCAAGTACGTCTACCGCGTCGACCGCGTCGACGATCTGGTGGCCGCCGGACTCTTGACGGCGGCCGAACTCAAGCGCTTCGCCAAGGCCGAGGAATTCCTCTGGACGGTGCGCTGCCACCTGCACTACCGGGCCGCCCGCGCCGAGGAGCGCCTGACCTTCGATGCCCAGCCCGACCTGGGCCGGGTGTTGCGCTTCGCCGACCGGGCTGGCGCCCGTGGCGTCGAGCGCTTCATGAAACGCTACTACCTGGTGGCCAAGGAGGTCGGCGACCTGACCCGCATCTTCTGCGCCCAGCTTGAGGAGCAGCACAAGCGCAAGAAGTTCTTCCGCCTGCCCCGGCTGGGCCAGCGCCGCCGACTCGAGGACGGTTTCGTCATCGGCGGCGGCCGCATCGACGTCGAGCACGCCAAGGTCTTCGCCGAGGATCCGGTGCGGCTTTTGCGCCTCTTCCACCTGGTCCAGCAGCGCCAAGTCGACATCCATCCGCGGGCGCTGAAGCTGATCACGCGCAATCTTTCGCTGATCGACAACGCGCTGCGCCACGACCCCGAGGCCAACCGGCTGTTCCTGGAAATCCTCTGCTCGCGCCACGATCCCGAGATCGCGCTTCGGCGCCTCAACGAGGCCGGCATCCTGGGCCGCTTCGTGCCCGATTTCGGCCGCGTGGTGGCCCAGATGCAGCACGACATGTACCACGTCTACACGGTCGACGAGCACAGCATCCGGGCCATCGGCATGCTGGCCCGCATCGAGGCCGGCGAGCTGGCCGAAGAGCACCCCCTAAGCCACGACATCATCCACAAGGTGATGTCGCGCGAGGTGCTCTATCTGGCGGTGCTGCTGCACGACATCGCCAAGGGCCGGGGCGGCAATCATTCCGAACTGGGCGCCGAGATCGTGCTCAAGCTGGTGCCCCGCTTCGGCCTCAGCGCCGACGACACCGAGACCGTGGCCTGGCTGGTGCGCCACCACCTGGTCATGAGCAACACCGCCCTGCGCCGCGACATCCTCGACCCCAAGACGGTCGAGGATTTCGTTGCCGTCGTCGAGAGCCCGGAAAGGCTGAGGCTGCTGGTGGTGCTGACGGTGGCCGACATCCGGGCCGTCGGGCCCGGCCGCTGGAACGGCTGGAAGGGCCAGTTGCTGCGTGAGCTTTACTTCCGGGCCGAGGAGGCGCTCTCGGGCGGCATGGCGGCCGACCAGGCGGTGGCCCGGGTGGCGGCGGCCAAGGCGGCCTTGCGTGACGAGCTGGCCGACTGGGACGATGCCGCGGCCGAGGCCCATTTCGCCCGCACCTACGATTCCTACTGGCTGACCGCCGACGCCGAGACCCAGGCCCGCCACGCCCGGCTCATGCGGGCGGCCGGCGAGAGCGGCGCCGAGCTCAGCATCGCCAGCCGCGTCGACGAGTTCCAGGACGTCACCGAGGTCACCGTGTTCGCCGCCGACCACCCCGGCCTGTTCGCCCGCGTGGCCGGCGCCATGGCGGTCTGCGGCGCCAACATCGTGCGCGCCGCCATCAGCACCACGGCCGATGGCATGGCGCTCGACACCTTCTGGGTGCAGGACCCCGATGGCGGCCCGGTGACCCGGCAGGACCGCCTCAAGCGCACCATCGAAAAGACCCTCACGGGCGAGATCCGTCTGCACCAGGCACTGGCCGATCGAGGCTCGCTGCCCTCGCGCACCGAGGTTTTCGAGGTGGCACCCCGGGTGGTGGTCGACAACAAGGCGAGCAACGTCCACACCGTGGTCGAAATCCGCGCCCGCGACCGCCGTGGCCTGCTGCACGATGTCACCCGGGGGCTCAGCGATCTCGGCCTCACCATCGCCTCGGCCCGCGTCGCCACCTACGGCGAACGCGCCGTCGACGTCTTCTACGTCAAGGACGTCTTCGGCCTCAAGGTGACGCAAAAGGCCAAGCTGGAAAAGATCCGCAAGCGTCTCCTGGAGGCCGTCGAGGAGCCCCCGGCGCTGCGCGCCGAAGCCGCCGCCCAGGCCAAGCGGAAGGCGGCGGCGGGGGGGTAGGGTAGGGACATGTACCTTAGCGCCCTTTACTTGGGCGCTAAGGTGCGTGCCCCCAAACGGCCCACTACCCGGTCGTCCGCGAGCTCTCCCTGGAGAGCCCGTCGCTTTCAACCGCCCTTGTGGCTCTGGTGCCCGCCGTGGCCACCGTGGCCGGCCCCACCTGTATACCCCCGCAGCCGGTCGTATCGCCGTACCTGGTCTGGCGTCAGCACCTTCTTGAGCTCGAGATGGGCGCGCAAATGGACGAACCGCAGCTCGCCCTCGAGGGCGGCGATGGCGGCCGTGGCCTGGCGCAGTTCGGCGTCATCAAGCCGGCCGCCGGCAAAGGCGCCGTCGAGCTCGCCTTCGGCGGCAACGATCCGCCGGCCGAGATCCTGGGCCCTGGCCTGCATGGCGGTGAAGATGCGCCGGGTCGCTTCGGCCTGGGCCGCGCTGAGCCCCAGTTCCGACTCGAGGTCGAGGGCGTGCCTGGGGCCCGGGTAGTGGTTGAGCTCGGCCGCCTTGGCCAGGCCCATGCCGCGGCCGGCCAATAAATCGCCGATCTCGGCCGCCGACAGCGCCTTGATCTGGCGTCCTTGCTGCCCGGCGTAGGGCGAGGCGGCCAGGGCCGGCAAGGCCTGCAAGACCAGGGCACAGGCCGCCAGTGTCAGGATTCTCATAGCTTCCGACTCCCTCGGTTTTGCGCCGCGGCCCAGCATAACCAGCAATGCGGCGCAAGTATGGCGCCAGCGCCTGCCTTTTTTCCGCGGCTTTTTTCCGCTATATCGCGGCATGGCCCGGCCCGTCGTCCTTTTGCGCGCCATCGCCACGGTCGGTGGCTACACCATGCTGAGCCGGGTGCTGGGCTTGGTGCGCGACATTCTTATTGCCGCGATCCTGGGCGCCGGGCCGGTGGCGGACGCCTTTTTCGTGGCCTTCAAGCTGCCCAATTTCTTTCGCCGGCTGTTTGCCGAAGGCGCCTTCAACGCCGGCTTCGTGCCGCTTTTTTCGGGCATCTTGGAAAGCGAGGGGCGGGACCGGGCGCGGGCCTTCGCCCAGGAGGCCCTGGCCGTGCTGCTGCTCACGCTGCTCGTCTTCGTCTCGCTGATGCAGGTCCTGATGCCCTGGGTCATGTTGGGCCTGGCGCCGGGCTTCGTCGACGAGCCGGCCAAGTTCGAACTGACGGTCGAGCTCACCAGGCTGACCTTTCCCTATCTCCTGTTCATCAGCCTGGTCTCGCTGCTGGCCGGCGTGCTCAACAGCCTGGGCCGTTTCGCCGCCGCCGCCGCCACGCCGGTGCTGCTCAACCTCTGCCTCATCGGCGCCGTGCTGTGGCTGGCGCCGCACCTGCCGACGGCGGGCCACGCCCTGGCCTGGGCGGTGGCCCTGGCCGGCATGGTGCAGTTGCTCTGGCTGCTGGCGGCGCTCAGGCGCGAGGGCTGGCGGCTCTGCCTGCCCCGGCCGCGCCTCACGCCCCGGGTGCGCGAGCTGCTGCGCTTGATGGCGCCGGCCGCCGTGGGCGCTGGTGTGGTGCAGATCAACCTGGTCATCGACATCGTGCTGGCCTCGCTGCTGCCCTCGGGCTCGGTCAGTTTTCTTTTCTACGCCGATCGTCTCAACCAGTTGCCCATCGGCGTCGTCGGGGTGGCGGTGGGGACGGCGCTGCTGCCGCTGTTGTCGCGCCAGATCACGGCCGGCGACGACCAAGCCGCCGGCGAGAGCCAGAACCGGGCCGTCGAATTCGCGCTTTTGCTGTCGTTGCCTGCGGCGGCAGCGCTGCTGGTGATCGCCAAGCCGACGCTCAGCGTCCTGTTCGAGCGCGGTGCCTTCGGCCCGGCCGAGACCCAGGCCACGGCGCTGGCCCTGATGGCCTATGCCATAGGGTTGCCGGCCTACGTCCTGGTCAAGGTGCTGACGCCGGGCTTCTTCGCCCGCCTCGATACCCGAACCCCGGTGCTCATCGCGACGCTTTGCGTGGCCGTCAATCTGGTTCTCAACCTCTTGCTCATGGGGCCCATGAAGCACGCCGGCCTGGCCCTGGCGACGGCGCTATCGGCCTGGCTCAATGTTTATCTTTTGGCCCGGGTGCTCAATCGCCGGGGCCATTTCCTGCCCGATGCCGCTTTGCGCCGACGCCTCGGGCGCATGATTTTCGCCAGCGCCTTGATGGCGATCCTGTTGGCTCTGCTGGCCCTGGCCCTGGCCGGGCCGCTGGCCGGCGGGCCATGGCAGCGTATTCCGGCGCTGGCGCTTCTGGTGCTGGCCGGGCTGGTGGGCTACGGCGCCGCGGCCCAGCTCTTCGGCGCCGCCCGCATCGGCGAAATCAGGCGCTTCCTGGGCCGGGACGGTTGACCGGCGGCCGGAGCCGGGCCATAACTCCGCGGCTTCCAGGAGCACGGAGATAACAGGTGGCAAGAGGAATGACCGTAGCGATTCCCGACCAGCGCATCTTTTCCGGCGTCCAACCCACCGGCAACCTGCATCTGGGCAACTACCTCGGTGCCATCCGCAACTGGGCCCGGCTGCAGGGCGAATACGAATGCATCTACTGCATGGTCGATCTGCATGCCATCACCATGCCCCAGGATCCGGCCGAGCTGCGCGCCTCGACGCGCGAGGTGGCGGCCAGCCTGCTGGCCGCCGGCATCGATGCCGGCCAAAGCATCGTCTTCAACCAAAGCCAGGTACCGGCCCATGCCGAGTTGGCCTGGGTCTTCAACTGCGTCGCCCGCCTGGGCTGGCTCAACCGCATGACCCAGTTCAAGGAGAAGGCGGGCAAGAACCGCGACAACGCCAGCGCCGGGCTCTACACCTATCCCGCCCTGATGGCCGCCGACATCATGGTCTACAAGGCCACCCACGTGCCCGTGGGCGAGGACCAGAAACAGCACCTCGAGTTCACCCGCGACGTCGCCCAGTCCTTCAACAGCCAGTTCGGCGTCGAGTGTTTTCCCCTGGTCGAGCCGCTGATCTTCGGCGAAGCCACCCGGGTGATGAGCTTGCGCGACGGCGCCAGCAAAATGTCGAAGTCGGAAAAATCCGAAATGAGCCGCATCAACCTGACCGACGATGCCGACACCATCGCCAAAAAGATCCGCAAGGCGCGCACCGATACCGAGCCCCTGCCCGGCGAGGTCGAGGGCCTGGCCGGGCGGCCCGAGGCGTACAATCTGCTGGGCATCTACGCCAGCCTCGACGACGCCTCGCTGGCCGACACCTGCCGGCACTTCGCGGGGGCCCAGTTTTCGGCCTTCAAAGAGGCGCTGACCGAACTGGCGGTGGCCAAGCTGGCCCCCGTCACAGGCGAGATGAACCGCCTGCGGGCCGATCCCGGCTTCGTCGACGAAGTGTTGCGCGACGGCGCCGAACGGGCCGCGGCGCTGGCCGAGCCGATCATCCGCGAGGTTCAGGACATCGTCGGATTCTTGCGCCCTGGAGCGCGTCAGGACTGATCCGGGCCGGCCGCCCCCTTTAAGCCCGTGCCGGCCGTCCCTATCTGTCAGGTGCCATGTTGGGAAATGATCAACCGCTGCCGGACGAGCCTTCGGGGTTGAAACGCTTGCCCTTCCTCGGGCGCCTGGCTATTCGCGAACGCCTGCCGGCCATCGGTCGGATCGGCGGCGGCACGCTGGCCGGCCTGGCTGCCGCCGTCCTGGCCGTGGCGGTGCTTTACTACCCCATCGGCATGGCGATCGTGCACAAGATCGACGACGACCTGGCCTTCGGCCTCGAAAGCCAGGGCCTGGCCCCGGGCGCCAGCCGGTCCGTGGCCCTGGCCGCGGCCCTGATCGGGCGCGAGGTCGACAACCACCGCTGGGTGGCCAACGATCCTTTCTTCATGCCTGGTGCGGCGCTCGACAACATGCCCAACTTCCAGCAGGGCGTGGTGGCGGCGCTGGCTCGTTTCGCTTTCGAATTGACCGACCAAATCGGCCGCACCCGAGGCTCCAGCCAGACCGATCCCGATCTCCAGGAGGCGGCCGGGTTGCTGCAGTATTCCGGCACCAAATGGGTCTTCGACTTCTCCACCTCGCTGGCCCCTACGGCGACCTCGGAGGCCCAGTACCGCAAGGCGCGGCGCTCGTTGATTTCCTACAACGGCCGCCTGGCCGAGGGCCAGGCCGTGTTCGAACGCCGGGCCGACAACCTGATGGCGACGCTGGATCGCTTCGCCCTCGATCTCGGCTCCTCCTCGGCCGTCATCGACCGCCATATCGCCGAACACGCCGGCGATTTCATCGACTTGCAGGCCGACGACATCTTCTATTCCGTCAAGGGCCAGCTCTGCGCCTACTATTACCTGCTGCGCGAATTCGAAAACGACTTCGCCAACATCATCAAGGAACGCGAACTGGCGGCGGCCTGGCGCCAGATGCTGGGCAGCATGAAGCACGTCGCCGAGCTCGATCCCTGGGTCGTGGTCAACGGCCGGCCCGACGCCCAGGTGATGCCCAGCCACCTGGCCGGCCAGGGCTTCTTTCTGCTGCGCGCCCGCACCCAGTTGCGCGAAATCACCAACATTCTGCTTAAGTAGGTCCGGCCAGCCGCGGCTTGCGGCCCCTGCCTGCCGATGGCAGGATGGCGGGGCGCCGTTACAAACAAATGCCGATAACAAATAACTACAGGGAGGTTGCGGCGTGAGCGCATCCACTGCCGCCGAAGTCGGGCGGCGCAAGTTTCTCGTGGTCGTCGACGACACCCCGGAGTGCCGGGTGGCGTTGCGCTTCGCCTGTCGCCGGGCCCAACGCACCAGCGGCGGCGTGGTGTTGTTGCGGGTGATCGAGCCGGCCGACTTCCAGCATTGGCTGACGGTCGAGGAGCGCATGCGCCAGGAAGCCCGGGAGGAGGCCGAGCACCTGCTGCAGGCACTGGCGGCCGAGGTCAACGAGTGGGCCGGCGTGATGCCCGAATTCCTCATCCGCGAGGGCAACAAGCGCGACGAGATCCTGGTCCAGATCGAGGACGATCCCGGCATTCGTATTTTGGTGTTGGGGGCCTCGCCGGACAAGGAGGGGCCGGGGCCGCTGGTCAGCTCGCTGGCCGGCCAGATGTCGGGTTCCATGCGGGTGCCCATCACCGTGGTGCCGGGCGAGCTCAGCGACGATCAGGTCGACGAGCTGAGTTGATGGCAGGGGGAGCGGGTGGCTGGGATCATATTTGACCTCGCGGGCGCTGCACACTTCGACTTGCGCCCGAGTCCGCTTCCAGGTACAAGTCGCTAGCAACGGGGGCCGGTAGATAACATCCGGAGTGGGACCTCAACGTACGCGACGATACGGGGATCCACGGACCACCATGTTTCCTTGGCACGTACTCCAGACTTTTGAAAGATCGATGATCGCGGCGCTCGCCTTTGGGGCTGCGACGCTTTACCTGTCGGTCTCGTTCGTGGCGCTGTGGCCCGAGCCGCGGCCCGCCGTCGCAATGCCCCGCGTCGAAATCGCCATTGCCCTGCCAGCCCAGCCGGCCCCGTTGGCAAAAAGAACCAAGCCCGCCAAAGCCCCGAGCGCCGCGCCGGTCGCGCCGGTCGCGCCGGCCGTCCGGCCGGCCCGCGCCAGCCGCCAGGCAACGCCGCGGCGGCATTACTTGTTCGGCAAGCCGGACGCGACGCCGGCGCCGGAAACCCTGGCCCGTCGGGCCAAGGCGGTGGCCGGGGTGATCCACGTATCCTCCGTCGAGGACCTGACGAAAAAGATGTCGGATCTCGACTACCGCCTGAGCGACGTGCGCCGTGGCGCGGCCCAGGTGCCGCGCCTGACCATTGCCGCGCTGCCGCGCGATCTGCGCCAATTGCAGTCGGTGCGCTCGCGCAAGAACCTCTTCGTGCGCGCCATCCTGCCGCTCATCCTGCAGGCCAACGAGACGGTGATGGCCGAGCGCCGGCGGCTGGTTGCGGTGCTGGCCCAAAAGAGCCCCGATGCCGACGACCGCGCCTGGCTGACTGAGTTGGCGCTACGCTACGACGTCAAATCCGACGATAGGGCCGAGCTCTTGCGCCGCGTCGACATCGTGCCGCCCTCGCTGGCTTTGGCCCAGGCGGCCGAGGAATCGGGCTGGGGCACTTCGCGTTTCGCCCAGGAAGCCAACGCCGTCTTCGGCCAATGGACGTTCCGATCGGATATCGGCGTCGTGCCCAGCCGCCGCGACGACGGCAAGCGCCACAAAATCCGCGCCTTCGGCGGGCTGCGGGCCTCGGTTCTGGCCTATTTGCGGAACCTCAACATCCACTGGGCCTACGACGGTTTCCGTAAGCTCCGGGCCGACTTGCGGGCGCGCCAGGGCTGGCTTTCGGGCTATGACCTGACGCCTTCGCTGGAGCGCTATTCCGAACGCGGCAAGGCCTATATCAAGACCATCCGCACCATCATGCGGGTCAACGGCTTCGCGGCCTACGACCGGGCCCGGCTCGAGGGCGCCGACCGGCTGGGTATCTGAAGACCGGGATAGCGAATCCGAACGATCAATTCGGCGGCGCTATCAGGCCGCCATTGCGGCGGCGGCCAAGTGCGGCGATGCGCACGCCCGGTGAGGGACCTATGAATAATCCCTGCCTATCCGGGTTAGGGCAGATACCCACTACATATAGAACAAAGGACGCGCCAGGCCGACACCGCCCAATCGGCCGTTCCTGACCCTGGCTGTGTAAAAACGCCTTCGCTGTTATGATTCCGGTGGCAATTGGCCGGGGGATGTTATGAAGCGTTTCGTTGAGGGTGTTGAGCGGGGCCAGGCGACTTTCCTGCCAGAGAGCCTGGATGATTTTGTCCACAGTGATAATCCGGTTCGTGTGGTCGACGTGTTCGTCGATGAGCTTGATCTACGCGATCTTGGTTTCGAGCGTGTTGATCCACGTCCGACGGGACGACCGTCGTATCATCCGTCGGTTCTTCTAAAGCTCTACATCTACGGATACCTGAACCGGGTACCACCGCGAGGCCGGAAGGAGCGATGCGCCGGAGAGGGGCGGATTGCCTCGTGGTAGTGATGAAGGCTCGGTAATGGGGCTGGAGCGAAGGGGGCAGGTCATCGCCGTCGAACTTGGGCCAACCGGTTTGCCGGGAGGAGCCCTATTGTTCGGCGGAAGGCGGCAGCCTTCGTGCGATGGCATGAGCCGGATGATGCGAGAGTATCACGTCCGGTTCTGTGAGGGGCTCGGGGTGAAATTCCCCGGGCCTACTCGGTACTCGCGATGGCTTGGCCCCCTGCCAGGCGCACCCGCTTTGCCCCTGATCGCTGACCTCCCGGCTTCAAGATCGGACTTCACCGCCTGGAAGTCCGTTGCTGGGGGTACCGCGAGCATGCCGGCAGCGACGCCGAATCGACGCGGTTGACCCGGTGCCGACATTGGCGGACAAACACCATGGCGTGGTTTGAATAGCCGCTCTGGAGCACAACGAAGAGGGGCACTATGCTTCGCTTGGCAGTTCTCGCAATGTTGGTGGCGGCACTGGTCGGTCTCGCTGGACCGGGAGCGCTGGCAACCGACAAGTTCTCCAAGTTCTCCAAGTTCTCCAAGTTCTCTCTGTGGGACAATGCGGCCGGAGCGCAGCTTCGCGGTGCCAATATCTTCCAGAGACGGGTCTATCCGAAGATGGATGGCTCCACGTTCCTAGGCCCCGGCCCGGTCGGTCCACCGGTCGTCCAGACCGACCTCGATCGCCTTTCCGCCATGGGGGCGAACGTTGTGCTGATTTCGCATCCCGGGATTTTCACGGAAACGCCGCCCCACCGGCTTGACGCGGGGATCATGGACAACCTTGATCGCTTGCTGGCCATGATCGAAAAGGCGGACATGTTTGCTGTCATCGCCTTTCGCTCGGGCCCCGGTCGGGCTGAGTTCACGATAGCTGAAGGACTCGGAGATTGGGCCGATCCCAACTACCTCAACGACTCGATTTGGGCCGAAACGGCTGCCCAGGACGCCTGGGCCGAGATGTGGCGAACGGCGGCTCGACTCTACGGAAACAACTCGATTGTCGTCGGCTACTACCTGATGATCGAGCCCAACTCCAACGAACACGGTAGCGACGTGTTGAACGGCCGTCTCGACATCTGGGACCCGGAAGAGTTCGAGCGCCGTTATGGTGGTAGCGCGTACGATTGGAATCTCCTGCATCCGAAGATCACGAGAGCCATACGCCGGGTAGACGCTGATACACCGATTCTTGTTGGCGGCAACGGATACAGCGCTATCGAATGGTTGCCCTTCGTCAAGTCGAACGGCGATCCGCGAACCGTGTACACGGTTCACCAGTACGTCCCATTCGACTTCACGCACCAGGATCCCGAAGAAGCCATTTCGTACCCGGGACAGCTCGACATCGACGGCGACGGTGCCGCCGAGCCTTTCGACCACAGTGCCATGGAGGACCTCTTCTCGACGTTGGATGATTTCCGTGACGAACGGTCCGCTCGCCTTGCCGTTACGGAATTTGGTGTCCACCGCTGGGCACCCGGAGCCAGCCGTTTCCTGGCCGACCAGCTGGACATGCTTGAACGGCGTGGCCTCAACAACATGCTCTGGGACTGGGGGGTCTCTTACCAGGAGTTCGCCGAGGAAGTAACGGCCTTCAACTTCCGTTTTGGCCCTGACCCCGAGAGACGTGCCGACGTGACCTCCAGCGCGTTGATCGATGTCATCCGTCGCCATTGGGCCAGGAATGAGAAGCGGCCTTCGAACACACGATTTTGAGATCAACCAGTTTCGTGAAGCTAAGTGTTTTTGATGAAGCGCCGGTGACGAACGATGATGCTCCGCCTTGCGGTCCTTGCCATATCGGGATGGCTGATTCTCCTCATTGTCCCCTCTGCCGCCGGGGCTTCCGAGTGGTGGCGTCCGGAGGGACGGATATCATGGGACTGGCAATTGACGGAGCCCATCAACCTTGACCGTGACGTCGCCATGTTCGATCTCGATCTTTTCGACACCAAAGCCCACGTTGTCGCTCGGCTCAAGTCCCGGGGTGTGCGCACCGTCTGTTACCTAAGCGCCGGATCATGGGAGGATTGGCGCGAGGACGCCGCGCTGTTCCCGCCCGAAGTGATCGGCGATCCCTATGAAGGGTGGCCCGGAGAGCGCTGGCTCGATATCCGCCGCATCGATCTGTTGGCGCCGCTGATCGGGCAACGTTTGGAGCTTTGCAGGATCAAGGGGTTCGACGCCGTGGAGCCGGACAACATCGACGGCTACTCCAATGACACGGGTTTCCCCCTTGGCGCCGAAGACCAGCTTCGCTTCAACCGCTGGCTCGCCTCGGAAGCACATAAGAGAGGCCTGTCCATCGGCCTCAAGAATGATCCCGATCAGGCTGCAGAGCTTGTTGGCGATTTCGACTGGGCCTTGACCGAGGACTGCTTCGCCGAGGAATGGTGCGAGCAGATGTTGCCGTTCATCAAACTGGGCAAGACCGTGTTTGCCGCCGAATACACAGATATGGACATGACCACCGCCAAATTCTGCGCCAAGGCCAAAGCCTTCGGCATCAGCGCCATTCTGAAAACCCGCGAGCTCGACTCCTGGAGACGGTCCTGCCCCTAGCGCAATGCCATTCCCCTCCGCCAGCAAGTGGAGGGCCATATGGTGGGCCTGGCCGGGACAGAGCCAGCGACCCATACGACGTCAACGCAGTGTTTCCGTGCAGGACAATCCGGGACCGCGTTCGACTCCTCGCACAAGCTGGCAGGTCGGTTTGCGGCTAATTCCGCGGCGCGAAAAACTGCATTCCGAACCAGTGCCAGCGTCCGCCCTCTCCCGGCATGGTGCAGTTGATGCGGCCGCGGCCGGGCGGGAAGGGTGTCGCCGGGCGGACTTCGACGCGGCGCCCGCCGAGGATTTCGAGATGCGCCGGCCCGCCTTCGTGAGAGGGAAAGCAGCGCAGGCGGGAGAGGCCCGCGAGCGGCGTCGTCAGGGTGAAGCCGAAGGCCGGCGGATTTTCGCCGAGCAGCGGATCGGCCGGCGTCACCTCGCTCACCGGCAAGGGCAGGGCATTGGCGATGAGCTTGAGACGCGCCAGGCCGCCGTAGGTTTCGTTGAGCGCGAAGCGCGGCAGGTAGGTGGCCCGGAGACTGGCCTGGGCAACCCCGGAATGCTGGCCGAAGGCGGCTACGAAGCCGGCCTCGGCGACCACCGCCAGGCTGGTCAGGCTGGCCTCGCCGTAGGGGTGGGCGAAAACCTTGGGCACGAATCCGAGCTCTTCCCGGAAGCGCCGGCTGGCCCGCTCGATGTCGGCCTCGAGGCGGGCCCGGCTCCAGGTCGCCATGTGGCCATGGGCCGCCGAATGGTGGCCGATGGTGACACCGGCGGCGGCCATTTCGCGGATCTGGTCCCAGTTCATGTAATTGGCCTGGCCACCATCGACGGCGTCGCTGGGCACGAACAGCGTGAAGGGAATGCCGGCGGCGCGGAAGCGGGGCCAAGCCTCGGTGTAGACCGAGAGGTAGGCGTCGTCGACGGTTACCGCCAGGCTGCGCTCGGCCAGGCCGCGGCCCGACGTCAGCGCGGCGGCGATCTCGCCCAGCCCCGACATCTGGTAGTTGCCGCTGGCCAGTTCCGCGAGATGGGCCTCGAACTGTGCGATGCGAATGTTGGTCGAGGGGTAGTCGGTCTCGCCGAATCGATGGTACATCAGCACCACGGCCGCAGAGGAGCCGGCGGCCGCCACGGCCGGCAACAGCACGCTGCCGAGCATGGCCGCCAGCGCTACCGCAGACCTGATCCTGCCGGCACCGCCCGTCACGGCGACCCGGCCGGCCATTGGAACCGGACCATGACCTCTACCCTCTTCATTCCTCACGGGTCCCGGTCGATGCCTGGCAGTCTAGGGTATTCCAGGGGCCGCCGCCATCAATGCCGTGCCGGCGGCGCGGTCGCTGAGCAACGGGTAGTGCCGGGGCTCGAAGAGCTGATAGTGCCACCATTCCTTGAGGTAGAAGTCCCAGCCCGCGGCCGACATCAGCCCCAGCAGCAGGTGGCGGTTGTGTTGCACCGGCGGCGTGAGACCGGCGGCATCGTGATGGGCCAGCGGCGAGAGCGCATCGAAAGGCGTGCCCATGTCGAGCTCCCGGCCGGCCCCGTCGATCAGCGTCAGGTCCACCGCCACGCCGCGCGAATGGGGCGAGCCGCGCCAAGGGGGCGCGAGAAAATCGGCGTCCGGCGTGTGCCGCCAGAGCCGCCACTGGGCCTCGGCCGGGCGGAAGGCATCGAAGATCTTGAGCCGGTAGCCGAGCCGGCCGGCCAGGGCGGCGGCGCGGGCCAGCTTGGCGGCCGCGGCGGCATGCAGGAAACAACCATCATGGCGGTAAATGGTCTGGCCGGTGAAGTTGTCGGCACCGGCATAGGCCAGGTCGACGACGACGTCCCAGGCGTCGTCGATCTGCGTCAGCAACATGGCATTTATCCCTGGCAATGGCAGGCCGGACCAGTCTACCACGAGCGGCGGCTAGCCCGCATTTCTCACCGGGTCATGGCCTGCGCG
>JASLXG010000195.1 GCA_030740435.1 Alphaproteobacteria bacterium
GCTCTTCCGAAGGAAAAGCAGATCCTGCATCGCCGCAATAAACCGGCAATGGCCGATAGAATGGATTCCGCTTGTTCGGCGCCCGCGCTCCCCTCAGCCCCCCAAGCTGCAACTCAAGGCGCGGCCTCTCGACCGTGCCGGTCCCGCTTCCTGGGACCACCGCTGGACCCTTTCGCCCCAGCCCCCGGGAGGGTTGCGGCCGGTGTCTCTTTGGCTGCCTGATATATTAGACATCTTCGGCGCCATTGATCAATGACGGCGTGCAATGTTGGCGATTTGACTCCCGAGGCTCCAGCGAGGGTGATATATTAGCCTGGACGGTTCCGGGAGTGCCGGTTTAAGCTATTGAAAAACAACGGATTTCGACCCGGCGGATGGTTCAAGGGAGGTCGCTATGAGTTGGACGCCGAGAGAGCGCGTGCTGGCTGCCATCAACCACGAAGAGCCCGACCGGGTGCCCATCGACCTGGGCGGCACCTTCGCCTCCTCGATCGTGCTGGACGCCTACGACCGGCTCAAGGAGCACCTTGGCCTGGAGCATGAAACCAAGGTCATGTCGAAATTGAACCAGCTCGCGCTGCCCGACGAATCGATACTGCAACGCTTCGGTGTCGATACCCGCCCCATCATGGCCGGGCAATACGAAGACGGCCCCAACCATTGGGTTGACGACCTCACCTACATCGACGAGTTCGGCGTCACCTTGAAAGGCACCACCGGCACCAACGACAAACATTTCCTCTACAAGCACGGCCCCTTCTGGGGCGGCAAGCTGACGCCCGAGCGCATCGACGCCTTCGACTGGCCCGACCCAGACAACCCCGGCCTGGTGCGCGGCATCAAGGAGCAAGTCGCCGCCTACAAGGCGGCCGGCGATTACTGCCTGGTGCTCAACGTGCCGGCCCAGGTCATCCACCGCGCCTATCCCATGCGCGGCATGCAGGACTTCCTCAAGGACTTCTACAAAAACCCGGAAGCCAACTGCTACCTCATGGACCGGCTGGCCGATTACTGCATCCGCACCTCGCAGAACATGATCCGCGAGGCCGGGGCCGAGAACGTCGACATCGTCTTCTTCGGCGAAGACCTGGGCACCCAGGACGGCTGCATGTTCGACCCCGACGGCATCTACGCCCGCTACATCAAGCCGCGCCACGAACGCATCGTGCAGACGCTGAAGGCCGATACCGGCGCCAAGTCGGTGTTCCACTGCTGCGGCTCGGCCTACCATTTCATCCCGCACCTTTTGGACATCGGCGTCGATTCGCTCAATCCGGTGCAGGTGACGGCCAAGAACATGGAACCCGAACGTCTCAAGGGCGAGTTCGGCGACCGCCTGGCCTTCTGGGGCGGCATCAACTCGCAGGAGACCCTGCCCTACCATTCGGCCGCCGACGTCGAGGCCGAGACCAAACGCTGCATCGACATTTTCGGCAAGCAGGGCGGCTATACCCTGACCAGCGTGCACAACATCCAATTCGAGGTGCCGCCGGAAAACGTCGTGGCCATGTTCGACACCGGCCTCAACCATCGCCTGGCCAGCTAGTGCGCTGCAACACCACGAGGTAGTTTGTGAACAAATTTGACCTAGAAGGCAGGACTGCCGTGGTCACGGGCGGCGCCCGTGGCATCGGCTTTGCGATCTGCGAACGCTTGCTGGCCTCGGGCGCCCAGGTGGCAATCTGGGATTTCGATGAACAGGCGGCGACCAAAGCCGTGGACAAGCTGTCGACGGGCGGCAAAACAGTGGCCGTAACCGTCGATATCACCGACGCCGAGGCGGCTGCCCAGGCGGCGGCGGATACGGAAGCGGCCCTCGGGAGCATCGACATTCTGGTCAACTCGGCGGGCATCGCCGGCCCCACCCACACGGTTTGGGAATACCCCGTCGAGGACTGGCGCCGGGTGATCGAGGTCGATCTGGTCGGCACCTATCTGTGCTGCCGCGCCGTGATACCGGGCATGCGCGAACGGGGCTACGGCCGCATCGTCAACATTGCCTCGATCGCCGGCAAGGAAGGCAATCCCAACGCCTCCGCCTACTCCGCCGCCAAGGCTGGTGTGATCGGCCTGACCAAGTCGCTGGGCAAGGAATTGGCGCAAGAGAACATCACCGTCAACTGCCTCACCCCGGCGGTGATCAAGACCGCCATCCTGGATCAGGTGTCGGACGAATTCGTGGCCTACATGCTGTCCAAGATCCCCATGGGCCGCTTCGGCCTGGTCGAGGAAGTGGCCTCGATGGTGACCTGGCTGGCCTCCGAGGAGGCCTCGTTCTCCACGGCTGCGGTGTTCGATATTTCGGGCGGTCGGGCGACCTACTAGAGCGCCTCTGGCGCTCGGATAGCGTTGGCCGGCAGAACCATGTTCATCAAGACCGCCAACGCACGCCGCCGCTACCAACTGGGCCGCTTCCCGGCCGAGACCCTGCCCCGCGACGACGCCGTGTGGGCCACCGAGGCGGCGCTCCCGGCGCTGGGGGCGGAAACGCCAGCTCAGCCCGAAGGGTTGCTGGCGGAGGCGGCGCGGCGCTATCTCGAGGTCTATGCCAAGTTGCGCCATGAAGACGAGGCAGCCGAGCGGGCACCGGTGCCCGACGATCTCGAACGCCGAGCCGCCGATATCAAGGGCAGTGCCTATTTCCTCAACGCAGCAGGGGTCGGCATCTGCCGCGTTCCGGAACTTGCCTGGCGACAGGGCCGGCAGGTCGGGCACGAATTCGCCGTGGTGTTGCTGATCGAGCAGGGCCGCATACCGGAGCCGGACAACCTGGCGGAGCCCTGGTTCGCTCCGGCAGTGGCCGAGCTGGCGGCGATGCGGGCCGCCGAAATCGCCACCGTGGTGGCCCGCCAGATCCGTGTCATGGGATTTTCAGCGACGCCCCAGATGCTGGGCCACAACGATCTCGACCTCGAACGCCTGGCGGTGCTGGCCGGTCTGGTGGTACGTGACGGCGAACGGCTCTGCCATCCTTACCTCGACCAGCGCTTCGCCTTGGCTGCGATTTCCACCAGCTACGAACTGGCCCTGGACCGACCGCTGGCGAGTGGCGCGCTGCGGGGCGCCCGGGGACTGGGCTATTGGCTGGGCCAAAAGGGCGCCGAATCGGGGCGCGAAAGGCGACGCCGGGCAGGCCGCGCCAGCCACCTCGGCGCCTACCAAATGGAGCAGGTCAAACGGGTCGACCGGCCCACCACCTTGATCCTCGACGACGAGGTGCCCCGGGTGCCCAAGCGGGCGGCCTTTTTCGAGCGCGCGCTGCGCGGTGATCTCGGCGACAAGGCCCAGCGCGAACGCCGCCGCTTCGCCACCAAGCATCCCACGTCCTATGGCCTGGCCAAAGCCATCGGCAGCCTGGTGGCATTGCAGGACGGCGAGGTTGCCGATGCCGACACCTCGGCCCATGCCGACGCCGCCGCCAACACCCGGGCGCTGAAGTCGCTCAGCTATGCGCTGGGCGCCGACATCACCGGCATTTGCGAAGTGCCGCACCACGCCTGGTATTCGCACAAGAACGACGGCACGCCGATCGAGCCCTACCATCGCTACGCCGTGGTAATGCTGATCGACCAGGAATTCGAGACCATGGAAGGGGCCAGCGGCGACGACTGGATCTCCGGTGCCCAGTCCATGCGGGCCTACCTGCGCGGCGCCGAGATTGCCGGCCTGATGGCCGAGCTGCTGCGCGAACTGGGTTTTCCGGCGCGGCCCCAGACCAGCGCCGATTCCGACGTGCTGCACCTGCCGTGCATCCTCTGGGCCGGCTTGGGCGAGATGAGCCGCATCGGCGAATTGGTGTTGAATCCCTTCCTCGGGCCGCGTTCCAAGTCGGTGATCCTGACCACCGACATGCCGCTGGTGCCTGACAAACCCATCGACATCGGGCTGCAGTATTTTTGTTCGCACTGCTGGAAGTGCGCCCGCGAATGCCCCTGCGACGCCATTCCCTGGGGCCGGAAGACGGTCTTCAACGGCTACGAGGTCTGGCGCATCGATGCCGA
The DNA here is from genome assembly GCA_030740435.1 of Alphaproteobacteria bacterium. Classification (NCBI taxonomy): domain Bacteria; kingdom Pseudomonadati; phylum Pseudomonadota; class Alphaproteobacteria; species Alphaproteobacteria bacterium. Next base: position 4,002 of record JASLXG010000195.1, read on the forward strand.
GCGCTGTGCCCGCTACCGCCTCACCAACCACCGCGGCTCGGCCTGCGGGCGCTGCATGAAGACGTGTCCGCTGAACAAGGTGGTGACGGCCGACGGGCCGCTGCTCACCCGGATGGCGAGCTGGCTCGGGGTCAACGCGCTGTGGGCCAAGCCGCTGCTGGTGCCGATCGCCGTTTGGCTCGACGACTGGTTGGGCAACGGCCGGCGCAATCTGGTCAAGAAATGGTGGTTCGACCTGGAAGTGGCGGGCAAGGTGACGGTGGCCGCCCGGGGCGCCAACCAACGCGAACTCGACCTCGATCACAGCCTCGACCCGGAGCGGCAGAAGATCGCCATCTACCCGGCCAGCGTGATGCCCCCGCCCGATCACGATGCGCCCTACCCGGTCGACCGCAAGGCTGCCCTGGCGGCAGCCCGGGTGGTGGAAACGCCGGCCCAGGCCCGGTCGCGCCACGCCGCCGGGGGCGCCAAGCCGGCACAATACGAACCCCCCAAGGCTGGGAGTTGAACCATGCAAGGCTACCCGAGATCCGACGGCCGCAAGGGCATCCGCAACGTCGTCGTCATCGCCTACCTGGTGGAATGCGCCCGCCACGTGGCCCACGAGATCGCGCTCGGCTTCCGTGAGCGCGATGTCCACGTCATCGGATTTTCCGGCTGCTTTCGCAGCGCCTACGGTTTCCAGATGATGGAGCGCTTGTGTTGCCACCCCAACGTCGGCGCCGTGCTGCTGGTGTCGCTGGGCTGCGAGGGTTTTGATCGCGGCCAGTTGGAGGCCCGCATCGAAGCCAGCAGCCGGCCCGTCGAGACCCTGGTGATCCAAAATCGGGGCGGCACCAGCGCCACCATCGCCGCCGGGCAGAAGTGGCTGGAGGGGACGCTGGCAACGCTGGAGGAGCAAAAACCGGTGCCTATGAGCAGCCACGAACTGGTCGTCGGCACCATTTGCGGCGGCTCCGACACGACCAGCGGCCTGACCGCCAATCCGGCCGTGGGCAAGGCGTTCGATTTGCTGGTCGAGGAAGGCGCGGCGGTGCTGTTCGAGGAGACCGGCGAACTCATCGGCTGCGAGCACTTCATGGCCGAACGCGCCGTCCGGCCGGAACTGGGCCAGGAGATCCTGGCCTGCATGGCCAAGGCGGTCGAGTACTATCGCACCATGGGCCAGGGCAGCATCGAGGAAGGCAACCTCGAGGGCGGGCTCTCGACCATCGAGGAAAAAAGCCTGGGGGCCTATGCCAAGAGCGGCCAGTCAGCCATCAAGGGGCTGCTGAAGCCCGGCGACCAGCCGCCGGAAGGCGGGCTCTATCTCCTCGACATCGTGCCCGACGGCGAGCCCCGCTTCGGCTTCCCGTCGATCAACGACAACCAGGAAATCGCCGAGCTGATGGCCTCGGGCTGCCAGGTGATCCTCTTTACCACCGGCCGCGGCTCGGTGGTGGGCTCGGCCGTCGCGCCGGTGATCAAGGTCTGCGCCAACCCGCAAACCTACCGCAATCTGGCCGACGACATGGACGTCAACGCCGGGCGAATTCTCGAGGGCGAAGCGTCCTTGAGCGAGGTGGGTGAGGAGATCCGCGACCTGGTGAGGGCCGTGGCCGGCGGCGCCCGCAGCCGCTCGGAAGCGCTGGGCCACCGCGAATTCGTGCTCGGCTACAAGAGCTTCGAGCCCATCGGCCCCGCCTGCCTGCCGGGCTCGGGCTAGAGCATTTCAAGTTTTGTTGGAATCGCCCGGCCACCCGCTCCCCCTCCCAACCACCCACAGGGTACCATTGATGGGTGGTTGGGAGGGGGAGCGGGTGGCCGGGGTCAATCTTGAAATGCTCTAAAACGACGTGCGGCCGGTGCCGCGGTAGAGCAACTTGGCTTGGCTTTCGGCATAACGCTGGTGCAGCGCCAGCATGGCGGGGTCGAGATCGCTTGCCGGCCGTGGCTCGGATTCGAAATGGCCGTAGTCGTCGACACCCCGCACCAGGGCCGCCGAATCAGTTTCGCCGACTTCCTGGCGGATGTGTGTCGGTAGATAACGGATGGCCATGCCGACGCGCCGGTCAGCCGAGCGGTTGGGCGCCGAGGCGTGGAAGATGCGCACGTGATGAAGCGACATCTCGCCGGGTTCGAGTTCGATCAGCTGGGCCTCGTCTTCGTTGACCTCGACGGCGATCTCCTGGCCCCGGCTCAACAGGTTGTCATCGGCGAAGGTGTCGCGGTGCGCCACCTGGTCGAGCAGATGCGAGCCGGCGATCATCTGCATGGCGCCGCTGGTTTCGTTGGCCGGCGAGAGCGCCAGCCAGGCGGTAACCACGTCGGGCTCGCTGAGGCCCCAGTAGGTCGAATCCTGGTGCCACGAGACGAAGCCCGGATCGCCGGCTTCCTTGATGAAGAAGTTGGTGTTCCAGCAGAGGATATTGGGGCCCAGCACGTCCTCGACGGCGTCGAGGATGGCGCCGTCGCGGACCACCTCGTCGACCCAGGGAAACAACAGGTGGGTTTTGAAGCGATAGGCCCCGCCAATGGGTCCACCGCTGGTTGCCTCAAAGGCCTCGAGCCGGGCTCGGCAGGCTGCCACCCGGGCCGCCGAAAGCACCCGGATGGGCGAAAAAAAGCCATCGCTGCGGTAGCTGGCGATGGCCTCTGCGGACAAAATCTTCGGCATTGCTTTTTGTGCGTTCCCACCGATCGCCAATAGAGTGGCCCCCCCGGGCTATATATATCCGAGCACAGCCAACTTCAGGTGACAAGAATTATTATTAAAATCATTCCAATTTCTTTGCCGGACAATATACGCCCTCGCCCCCGCAACTCGGGCGGGCGCTGGCCTCTGCGCCTTTCCACGCTTTCAGAGTTTTCGCTCAGTCGCCGCCAGCTCCGGCCCCGGCGGTACCGTCATCAGCCTGGCCGCTATTTTCGTTGAGCACATCCAGGTTGCTTTGGGCCATCTCGCTGCCCAGCTCGGCGGCCTTGCGAAACCAGTATTTGGCCGTGTCGTCGCTTTGTTCGACACCGCGTCCCTCGGCGCACATGACACCGAGATTGTACTGGGCGGCGGCCAGACCGGCTTCGGCGGCCGTGCGATAGAGCTCGGCGGCCTTGGCATCGTCTTTTTCCAGCCCGACGCCGTTCTCCCACATGACTCCGAGATTGAAGACGGCCACGGCATAGCCCTGGGTGGCGGACTGGCCGTAAAGGTCGACCGCCTTGACGTAATCATCGCGCGTCACGCCTTCACCGGTCTCATAGAGCCCAGCCAGATTGCACTGCGCCTGGGCATGTCCCTTGTCGGACGCCTTGTTGTACCAATAGGCGACCTCGGCGCATTCCTGTTCAGTGCCCAGACCTACGTGATAGAGCACACCGAGACTGTACTCTGCCTCGGTGTTTCCCGCTTCGGCAGCCGGCGTGAACAGCTCCAACGCCTTGGCGAAGTCCTGGGACACACCGACCCCATTGGCATGCATCAGCCCAAGATTGTATTGGGCCTCGACATCGCCGTCCTCGGCCGCCTTTTCCCATTCTTTACGCGCGCTCTCGAAATCCTCGCGCTCGTACGCTGCCGCTCCTGCCTCGAATGACGCCATACCCTCTCGACGATTTCAACGCACTGCCGGGTCTGTTCCTCGCTCGGTGTCAAGGCAAGGTTTTCCGCCATCTCCGCTACCGTTTGTTGCGCTCGTTCATGCAGGTTCATGAGTCTGCCCCCAAAACCAATCGTTCCGCCAAGGCCGCCGGCCTTCGCTCCTGGGCCTATTAACCATCCTCCTTAGCACTTTCTTAAAACCACCCGACATACCTTGGCGCCAGGCTTCGAACGCCACCACAGGTCACAAAAGCCCACCATGCCCCAGCACTTTCAAGGCAAGTTTTTCTCCGTCGTCGGACCCAGCGGCACCGCGCTGACGCTGGACGACCTGCCCGCTCCGGATACCAAGCGCTGGGTCATCCGGCGCAAGGCGGAGGTCGTGGCGGCCGTCCGTGGCGGTCTCTTGAGCCTCGACGAAGCCTGCCGGCGTTACGCGCTTTCGGTCGAGGAATTCCTCTCCTGGCAACGCGCCATCGAGCGCCACGGCATCCGCGGCTTGCGCGCCACCCGGCTGCAGAGCTATCGCGCCGGCGCCGGCGCGGACGGCGAAGTGTCGGCTCTAGCGCTGAACGTCGCCCCCGGCGACCGTTAACCATAAATCTCCGAAATACGGCCGGATGGCGCCTGAACGACCCAAATCATAGGGTTTGGCTAGGCAAAAGTTGCCCAGTGTTAACCAAGTGTTCACTACCGGTTCGCTAAATTTCAGGCAGGCCACCGGCGCCGGAGACTATT
>JASLXG010000196.1 GCA_030740435.1 Alphaproteobacteria bacterium
GCTCGACGAAATGCGCCTCGGCGCCATGATCGGCCTGGCCGCCATCTACATCATCCTGGCCTGGGTCTTCGCCAGCTATTCCCGGCCCTTCGTGGTCATGGCCATCATCCCCTTCGGCCTGATCGGCGCCATCCTCGGCCATTGGGTGATGGGCTTTGATCTGACCATCCTCAGCCTGATCGCGCTGTTGGGCCTGGCCGGCGTGCTGGTCAACGATTCGATCATTCTGGTCAGCACCATCGACGAGCGCATGGCCGCCGGCCAGGCCGCCTTCGAGGCCATCGTCGACGGTGCCCGCGACCGCTTGCGGGCCGTGCTGCTGACCTCGCTGACCACCATCGGCGGGCTCTTGCCGCTGATGTTCGAGACCAGCCTGCAGGCCCGCTTCATCATCCCCATGGCGGTGACGATTGTTTTCGGATTGGCCGTCGGCACTCTGCTGGTGCTGATCGTGGTGCCGGCATTGCTGGCCATCCAGGAGGATATCAGGCGAGTCTTATAGGACCCTCACCGGGCGGGCGCATCCGCGCCCTTGGCCTCCGCCCCCCCCAGGGGGCGGCTTAGCGCCGGTACCAGCGTGTTTTTTTGCTGCTTGGTCTTGGTGCAACGGGAGCGACCGCGACCCGCCGCCACTGCGGCGCCCCCGCGGAGGCTGCGGACCGCAGGGCCGCCGCCGTGAGCGACAATAACTAACCTCTCCAGAACCCGGGCGTCAGCAGCACCAGGACGGTGAGCAGCTCGAGCCGGCCCAGCAGCATGCCCAGGCTGAGCACCCACTTGGCGGCGGCCGGCAGCGAGGCGAAGGTGCCGCTGGGGCCGATGGTGTCGCCCAGCGCCGGGCCGACGTTGGCGATGGCCGTGGCGGCGCCCGAGACGCTGGTCACGAAATCGAGCCCCAGCGCCGTCAGCGCCAGTGTCAGCGCGGCGAAAACCAGGGCGAAGAGGAAGAAGAACGTCATCACCGCCTCGATCACCGATTCGGGAATGGGCTTGCGGTTGTAGTAGGCGACGAAGACGCCGTGGGGCCGCCAAAGCCGGCCGATCTGAACCTTGGCGGCCTGGTGCAGCACCTGGTAGCGGAAGATCTTGATGCCGCACGAGGTCGAACCGGCGCAGCCGCCGATGAACATGAACATGAAAAACGCGGTCACGGCGAAAGAGCCCCAGGTGTTGTAGTCGGCCGTCGAATAACCGGTGCCGGTGATGATCGAGATGACGTTGAAGGCGCATAGCCGTAGCGTCTCGGCAGCCTCCAGCCCGCCCTCCCAGCGCCAGGCCGCGATGGCCAGCAGGCAGGCCAGTACGGTCACCAGGAACCAGCGCACCTGGGTGTCGCGCCACAGCGCCCCGGGCTTGCCGCGCACGGTCTCGAGGTAAAGCAGGAAAGGCAGGCTGCCGAGCAGCATGAAGACGATGACGATCCAGTCGATCAGGGCGCTGTCGAAGTGCCCCACCGAGGCGTCGGAGGTCGAGAATCCGCCGGTGGCGATGGTCGTCATGGCGTGGGCGGCGGCCTCGAAGGGCGTCATGCCGGCGCCCCACAGGGCGGCGAAGCAAATCAGGCTGAGCAGCAGGTAGATGGCGCCGATGGCACTGGTGATCTGGGCCATGCGGGGCAGTACCTTGTCGGAGGCGTCGGACGATTCCATGCGAAAAAGCTGCATGCCGCCGACCTGCAGGGTGGGCAGGATGGCGATGGCCATGACGATGATGCCGATGCCGCCGAGCCACTGCAGCAGCGCCCGCCAGAGCAATATCCCGGGCGGCGCTGCGTCGAGCCCCGCGATCACCGTCGAGCCCGTCGTGGTGATGCCCGACATGGCCTCGAAGAAGGCGTCGGTGTAGTCCAATTCGAGGTTGGAAAAGCTGAAGGGCAAGGCCGCGAAGGCGGCCATGACGATCCAGCTGAGCGTCGTCAGAACGAAGGCCTGGCGCACCGAAAGCGCCGCGCTGACGCCGCGGTTGGTGAGAATCAAACTGCCGCCGACGAAGGCCGTGACGAAGGCCGAGGCCAGGAACACCTTCCAGTCGGGATTGTCGGTGACGGCATCGGCGACAGCCGGGATCAGCATGGTCAGGCCCAGCGTGGCCAGCAGCACGCCGGCCAGAAAGAGCACCGGTCTGAAGTCGATCACGGCAAAGCGTCCCAGCGCTGGTTGGCCAAGGTCGGCGGATCGGTCGGCGGATTATCGGGGGGGCGGCGGCGCTTGTCCACGCCGCGATGGCGGGCGGGATGACGGCGCTGGACAGCGAGTTGGGACTCGGGAATGATCACGGCGGCTGAGCGGGGGCCCTGGGAGATCGGCGTCGAATGAGCGAAATCATCAAATTCACCATCGTTGCCGTGGCCTGCTATTGGCTTTCGGATCGCCTTCTTTGACCTGCCCCCAAGGTTTGTACCATATCCTATGTTAGTCTGTTTGCCATCCGTTCTGAGGCCCGGTTCGGCCGCAGCCCATCAACAGCGAAGGCCGGAACGGGCCGGTGGTGCAGAATAGTCTCCGGCGCCGGTGGC
>JASLXG010000197.1 GCA_030740435.1 Alphaproteobacteria bacterium
CGGCCCGACCGGCCCATGCCGAGCACCCCCTTTTCCACCGCCATCGAGGCCGTTTACATGCGCGAGGTAGCCGAGCGGCGGTGGCTGATCGGCCGCGGTTTTCCCAAAAACTATTACGAGGTCGATCCCAACAACTTCAAGGAGTCGGCGGACAACGACTACGTGATCGGAAGTTACGATCGCATGTTGACCCGCGTTCCACCGCTCCAAGGAGCGACGATGGTCGACAGCTATGCGGCGCTCTACGACGTGACGCCGGACTGGATGCCGTTCGTCGGGCCGCGCGCCGGCATTGACGGCTACTACGACTTCTCGGGCGGCGGCGGCCACATGTTCAAAACCGCCCCGGCCATAGCCCGGGAGTTGGCGGACTGGATCGTCGACGGCGAGGTCGCGGACGACTTCCGCCAACTCAGCTATGACCGGGTGCCCGCCGACAACCTGTTCCACCAGAAATTCGGTGGCAACCGGGTGTGAGGCCAAGCATGGTTCTCGATCGCTCCTACGTGGACGAGCCGCGGTCTGGCGAGAAGGTCATCGCCCTGGGCCGTGATAAAGGGGGGGGGAGATTCCCCTGGAGGAGATTGCGTAGGCCAGCACCCAGGTCTCGCTCAACCGTGCCGCTCCGTAGGCATGGTCCCGGGGCCAGCCGCCCGGGCCTCCAGGCGGCCGGCAAGCATGCACCACAGCAAAGCCAGGACTTGCAGGGTGATGACGGCCCACAGGGAGGCCAGGTGGCCCGACACCGCGTAGCCGCCATCGGCCGTGCCGGGGAAGGTGTCGATCACCACGCCGGTCAGCCACTGCGTCAGGAACACGGTGACGAACATCAGCCCGTTCACGGCGCTTGCCGCCCGTCCCGCGGTTCCTGGCGGATATGACCGGGCGACGATGGCATACACCACCATCGGGCAGGCAAAGAACAGTGCCGACGCGGTCCACAGCAGGCCCGGCGCCAGCCCGCCCCGGGTCACGGCCAGCAGTACCTGCAGCCCGATCGACAGGCCGAAGCCGCCGAGGGCGAGCGCCTGCAGGACCTGGGGCCGGCCGCCAAGACGGGCCGACAGCCAGGCGAAGCCGAGGTTGCCGAACAGCATGGCCGTGAACATGGCGAACAATACCCAAGCCTGCATGGTTGCATCGTAGCCGGCGACGTCGCGCAGCCACAGCGGCGCCCACAAGGTCTGGTAGGCGATCGCCACGCCCACGCCGCCCATGGCGATGGGCGTGAACCGCCAGAACCGAAGACTGGTCAGGATCACGCCATAGGCCCGCAAAGGCCGGTCCCGGTCCGCCGGGGCGGCGGCGTGGCGGGGGACGAAGGCGAGCACGGTCAGCATGACGACGAGGCACGCGCCGGCCAGGCCGGCGATCACGCCCCGCCATGACACGACGGTCAGCAGTTCCACCATCGGCCCCGTGGCGACCATGCCACCGAGTGCCGTCAGTGCCACCAGGGTCGCCGTGATCGAGGCCAGCCGTCGGGGCGGGAACCACAGGCGCCCCGCCGTGAAGCCACCGGTCAGGCTGGCGGCCATGCCGACGCCGATCAGGAACCGGCCCACGGTGAGGCCGACCATGCCCGTGGCCGTGACGTAGACGAGGCAGCCGATGGTGGCGATGGCCAGCAATGTCGCGACCACACGGCGCGGGCCGTAGCGATCCAGCGCCAGCCCTATCGGCAGCTGGGCCAGGGCGAAGGCGACGAAGAAGGCGCTGGTCACGAAGCCGAGCTCGGCCGGGCCGAAGCCGAACTCGTCGACCAGTGCCGGCACGATCATCGCATTGTTGACGCGCAACGCGTAGTCGAGCGGGCCGTACAACAAGAATGGCGTGAGGATAAGCAGGGAGCGACCCGCCGCCAAAGCAGAATCGGACGGGCTTTCCGTCACGGGACGGCCGCAGAAGGTGCCGCCATCGGCTTCCCCCTTCCCCCTTTTTGCCCCCTTTCCCATAAACCGAGGCCCGGTCAAACTAGCACCGGCAGAGGTGTGCCGAAAGTCGGCTTGTGATGCAGTGGAAGGCAAACCTTAACGCCGCCGACTCATCGAAGGTATCACCGAGTTTACCTGCAGGGCCTACGACGTGACGCCCGAGACAGTCACGGTCTACGTCTTCGACGCATCAAAGGACCGGGTCGCCCACGGCGGCGTCCTCGCCTGCGACGGTGGAAAAAGGGCCACCCTGGCGGACAAATCGTGGCTGATGAGCGAATATTGACGCCCTCCGCCGCTTCGTGAGGGGCGGTTCGCGCGCATTCCCGGGTTATCGTTGGATTCCCATTTGCGGCCGTATCCGCCACTGGCCATCGAGCCCGCGCACCCAGGCCTCGGGATAGAGGTAGGCCGTGGTGCAGGCGTGACCGGGGGTCAGCAGGACGCGCTCGCCGATGGTCATTTCGGCGGCGCCGACGACGGCGTATTCCTCTGTCATTTCCCGAATTTCGTCCGGCCAGCCGAAGCGCTCGCCGAGGGGCAGGTCGGAGCCCACCGCCTTGAGGCCGGCGTCGAGGGTGACGGTCTCGCCATGGCCCGTGATCACGGTGGCCAGGACATAGGCACCCTGGCGCCAGCCAAGATGGGCGAGGTCCCGCGCGTGGCGCAGACTGGAGAAGACCCAGCTCCCCGGCGACAACCGCAGGCGCGGATGGGGCGGCCAAAGATCGAAGGTGTAGCTGCTCCCGGCGACAATGTCCGAGGCGTCCGGGTCGGGATCGGCCTCGGCGAGGAAGTCGAACAAGTCCGAAGCGATCCGCCCGACGGCCGCGGCGCGCCGCTCCCGGTCAGGATCGTGCAAGTGGCCCTCGTAGAGGTGCCAGCCGGCGAACACGCCGGCCCGGGCCAGATCGGCGGCCAATTCACGAGCCACGGGCCCAAAGGGAACGCCGGAGCGACCGAGGCCGGGATCGATGTCTAGATAGAGCCGCACCGGGGACGGCCGGGCGCCGTCCAGACGCGCGTGCCAAAGATCGAAGCCGGGCCGCGAATCGACAAGGGCGGAGACCCGCGCTTCGGGGTGTTGGCGGGCCGCCGCGATAACGCGCTCGACGGCACTACCCTGGACCGAGGGATAGGCCCACAGGACCTCGTGGGCACCGGCGGCAAGAACCATCTCAACCTCGGCCGGCGTCGCCGTTTTGAAGGCACGCACACCCTGGGCTAAAAGATCGGCCACCAGCCACGGCGCGCGGTGGGTTTTGACGTGGGGGATCAGGCGCTCGACGCCGCCGACGGCCTGGGCGGTCTGTTCCAGGTTGTGGCGCACCGCCGCGTGGTCGATGACCAGGCAAGGGGTCATCGGCTCGCCCGGCGGCATCAATGCAAGATCAGTTCGACGAGACATGTCACCGTTTCCGCAACGAGAGAGACGATCATCGGTTACCTCGCAATCATACCTTCGGTTGGGTGTCCGTTCCATCGCTTCCCCAAACCGCGCTCCTCTCGAAGTTCCAGGCCGCATCCCCGTTTTTCCGCTGCACCTTGATATGGCCCAGCCACTTAGCGTCGTCGCTCTGCGGAAAGTCCTCGCGGAAGTGAGCGCCGCGGCTTTCCTCGCGCCTGAGTGCCGCCTCGACAATCAGCGAAGCGGCCTGGGCGGCAAGCTGGACCTCGAGAATGCGCTGGAACTCGTCAGGCTCGCCGACGCCGCCCGTTCTGGCGGCCGCCGCGGCGATCTCGGCGATGGCGTCGCGGCCTCTCTCGAGGCCGGCCCGGTTACGAAGGATGCCGACGTCTTCCCACATGACCCCGCGCAGCCGAGCCAACAATTCGGCGGCCGTAGCCTCGGAGGCGCCGCCAGGGGGCTCGGGGATGTAACGGGCGAGCCGGGCTTCGGAGTCTCGTTTCCCCGGCTCCCGGCGGTTCCCGGCCCAGGCGGCGGCGGCCAACCCGGCCCGGGTGCCGAAGACGACGGTCTCGGAGAGCGCGTTGCCGCCCAGGCGATTGGCCCCGTGCAGCCCGCCCGCGGCCTCGCCGGCCGCGAAGAGGC
>JASLXG010000198.1 GCA_030740435.1 Alphaproteobacteria bacterium
GGCATGACCATAGACACGCCGATGGGCAGCCTGACGGTCGACGCCAAGTCGCATCAGGCCAACACCGGGCAGTTCTGGGGTCCCATGAAGAAGCAGCCGGGCAAGAAGTACCGCATGATGGACCCGGTATCCTTCATTCCGTCGCCCAAATAGGCAGCACCAAATAGGCGGGGATTTTCCCCGCCTAACCTGATACCTACCGCAGTCCCTCCGGTCAGCGCGACCGGGGGGCTGCGGGACTGCCTATCGGGGGCCATTGGGGTTCCCCGTGGGGTCCCCAGTAGGGTCCCCAGTGGGGCCCATCGAGGGTAACTTCATGAGTATGCTTGCCAACCCGACATTCGTTTTCTACCAGTTCATGAATTCCATTTCGCTGGGCATGAACATGTTCATCATCGCTGCCGGGCTGTCGCTGATTCTCGGCGTGCTCAGGGTGATCAACTTCGCCCACGGTGCCTTTTTCATGTTCGGCGCCTACGTCTGCTTGTCGGTCGTCACTTACCTGAACGAGGCGGCCGGCAGCTTTTGGCTCGGCGTGGTGGCGGCCGCCGTGGTGCTGGCCGCCATGGCCCTGGTGGTCGAGCGCGGCTTTCTTCATTACCTTTATGAACGCGAACACCTGACCCAGCTTTTGTTCACTTTTGCCGTGGTGCTGATCATCGGCGACTTGGCCAAGATGATCTGGGGTGTCGACATGTACAACGTGCCCTACCCCTACGGCCTCGATGGCGCCGTGGACTTCGGCTTTGCCCTCTATCCGATCTATCCCCTGGTGCTCTCCGGCATCGGTGTGGCGGTCGCCGTGGGCATGTGGCTGGCGCTTTCCAAGACGCGCTGGGGCCGCATCATCCGGGCCGCGACGCAAGACCGCGAGATGCTGGCGGCGCTGGGCATGAACGTGCCCATGGTCTACACCGGCGTCTTCGTCATCGGCTCGGCCCTGGCCGGTATTGGGGGTGCTTTGGCGGCACCCAGGGTGGCGGTCTCGCCGGGCATGGACGCGACCATCATCATCGAGTGCTTCATCATCGTCATCATCGGCGGCCTGGGCAGCCTGTGGGGCAGCTTCCTGGGCGCCCTGGCGTTTGGTTTCGTGACCATGTTCGGCACCGTCATCTTCCCCGACTGGGAGTTGGTGCTGGCCTACGTGATGATGCTGGGCATTTTGCTGTGGCGGCCCTGGGGGCTGTTTGGACAGCCGGAAGAGGACAGCCACTGATGCAAGCGATACCCAAACGGCTGCTTCTCGGATCGGCGCTGGTGCTGCTGCTGCTGGCCTTGGTGCCGACGCTGGGCTCGAAATACCTGGTCGACCTGAGCACCGAGATCATGATCTATGTGCTTTTTGCTCTCAGCCTCAACGTACTGGTCGGCTATTCGGGCAACATCACTTTTGGCCACGCCGCCTACTTCGCGATCGGCGGCTACACCTGCGCCATCCTGCTCACCACCTACGGCTGGCCGCTGATCATCAGCTTCCCGGCGGCAGTGTTGCTGGCGGGCTGTGCCGCCGCCTTCGTCGGCTACTTCTGCATCAAGCTGACCGATATCTACTTCGCCATGCTGACGCTGGCTTTCGGCATGCTGATCTGGGCCATCGCCTTCAAGTGGCGCCCCGTCACCGGCGGCGATGACGGCTTTGTCGGCGTCGACGTGCCGGCCTTCATCGGCGACCGCTTTTCCTTCTTCTATTTCACGCTGGTGGTGGTGGGGCTGTCGGTGGCGCTGCTATGGCTGATCTGCCATTCGGCCTTCGGCCGCACCTTGGTGGCGGTGCGCGAGAACCGCATGCGGGCCGGCTTCGTTGGCGTCAATACGATGCGTTTGCGCCATGCCGCCTTCATCGTCGCTGGCACCTTCGCCGGCATCGCGGGCGCGCTGTTTGGCATGTACAACCACGGCGTCTACGTCGAATCGGCGTTCTGGACGGAATCCGGCCAGGTCCTGATCATGGCGCTGCTGGGCGGCCTCTATTCCTTCTTCGGGCCGGCGCTGGGGGCGGCCGTGCTCTATACCCTGCAGGTCGGCATCAACCAGTACACCGAATACTGGCCCATCGTGCTGGGCGTGATACTGCTGGCCATCCTGATGTTCCTGCCCGACGGCCTGATCGGCCTGGCCCAGAAGATCCGTACCCAGTTCATCCGCAAGGCCTGAGCCATGGCAGCAGAAATCGTCCTGGAAACCAAAGACGCCTTCAAGTCCTTCGAGGGTTTCGTCGCCATCCGCGACGTCTCGATCGATCTCAAAGAGGGCGAAAAACACGCCATTATCGGCCCCAACGGGGCCGGCAAGACGACGCTTTTCAACCTCATCACCGGCCATCTGAAGATGGACCACGGCTCGGTCCACTTCGGGGGCCACGACATCACCGGCACGGAACCGCACCAGGTCGTCAAGCTGGGCCTGGCGCGCTCGTTCCAGCGCATCAACATCTACCCCCGCATGACGGTCTTCGAGAACGTCCAGGTGGCGCTGATCGCCCGCGACGGCCGCTCGTTCCACATGTTCTCGCTGGGCTACAACCTCAATCGTGATGAAACCGGCGAGCTTTTGCAGCTGGTCGGCCTGCACGATACGGCCGACGAGATTGCCGGCGAACTGGCCTACGGCAAGCAAAAACAGCTCGAGCTGGCCATCTCGCTGGCCAGCCAGCCGCGGGTTTTGCTGCTCGACGAGCCCACCGCCGGCATGTCGCCGGCCGAAACCGTCCAGGCCATGGAGCTGATCAAGCAGATTACCGAGGCGCGCGGCCTGACGCTGCTGTTTACCGAGCACGACATGGGCGTGGTGTTCGGCATCGCCGACCGCATCTCGGTCTTGCATCACGGCGAGCTGATCTTTTCCGGGCCGCCCGACCACGTGCGCGAGGACCCGGAAGTCCGCCGCGTCTATCTGGGCGAAGATTACAAGGCGGAAGATCATGGCGCAGCTTGAAGTCAACGACATCCACACGTCGTACGGTCTCAGCGAGGTGCTGTTCGGCGTCTCGCTGATCGTCGAGCCGGGCGAGGTGGTGGCGCTGGTGGGCCGCAACGGTGTGGGCAAGACCACGACCATCCGCTCCATCGCCGGCCTGACGCCGCCCAAGCAGGGCAGCGTGCGCTGGATGGACCAGGACATCACCGGCCTGCCGAGCCACCGCGTCGCCAAGCTGGGTATCGGCTGGGTGCCCGAGGACCGGCGCATCTTTCCCGAGCTGACGGTCTGGGAGAACCTCGACATCGCCCGCCGGCCACCCCTCGACGGCAACGGCGTGGGCTGGGATGAAGAACAGGTCTTCGAGCTTTTCCCCGACCTCAAGGACATCCTCAGCCGCAAGGGCGGTGTGCTCAGCGGCGGCCAGCAGCAGATGCTGACCATCGCGCGGAGTCTGATGGGCAACCCCAAGCTGTTGCTGCTGGACGAGCCCTCGGAAGGCCTGGCGCCGCTGGTCGTCGAGAACTTGCGCGACAAAGTGCAGATGCTCAAGCAGGGCGGCATGTCGATCATCCTGGCCGAGCAGAACCTGGGCTTCGTGCTGCACCTCAGCGACCGCGTGCACATTCTGGAGAAGGGCGAGATCCACTATTCCGGCACGCCCGGCGAGCTGCGCGCCAATCCCGATATTCAGACCAAATATTTGACGGTTTGAGGGGTGGCGGTGATGAAGGGCGGTGAGCTGATCGCCGAATTCCTCAAGGCCGAGGGATTTCCCTACGTTTTCGGCGTCTGCGGCCACGGCACGGTGGGCCTGCTGGACGCCCTTTACGACGTGAGCGACAGCGTGCCCCTGATCTCGCCGCGCCACGAGCAGGTCGCCGGGCACATGGCCGACGGCTATTTCCGCGTCGCCCACAAGCCGGTGGCGACGCTGACCTCGTGCGGCCCGGGTTCGGCCAACATGGTCATGGCGCTGGCCAACGCGCTGGCCGATTCCTCGGCCTTCCTGGCCATAACCGCCAACGTGCCGACCCAGCAATTCAACCGCGGCCCCTTCCAGGAGATCCACCGCCACAACGCCGCCGATTTCCCGGCCGTGGTGCGCCCCGTGGTCAAGCGCAGCTTCCAGCCCACGCGCGTCGACATGCTGCCGCTGGCGCTGCGCCAATCAGTCGAGACCATGCTCGGCGGCCGTCCCGGACCGGTGCAACTGGATGTGCCCTTCAACGTCTTCCAGGAATCGGACGAGGTCGAGCTGGAGCGCTGCACCACCAATCCGCGCCGTGCTGGTGCGGCGCCCGAGGACATGGTCCGGGCCGTCGACATGCTGCTGGCGGCCGAGCGCCCGGCCGCCTTCATCGGCCACGGCGTTACGCTGGCCGAGGCCGGGCCCGAGCTCACGGCCCTGGCCGAGGCCCTGGAGCTGCCGGTGATCTCCTCGCCCAACGGCATGGGTTGCCTGAGTATGGACCACCGGCTTTCGCTGGGCTTCATCGGCCGCAACGGCGCCTTCCCGGCCAACCAGGTGGGGCGGCACGCCGATCTGGTGCTGGCAATCGGGGCGCGCTTCGACGACCGTTCGGCGTCCTCGTGGCTGCCCGGCTATTCCTGGAATTTTCCCTCGACCAAACTCATCCAGGTCGACGTCGACATCGACGAGATCGGCCGCAACTACAGCGCCGATCTGGGCCTGGTGGCCGACGCCCGGGTTTTCCTGCGGCAAATGCTGGCCGAGCTCGAAGGCCGCGGCGCGGCGCGGCCAGAGCGCCGCCGGTGGCTTGATATGATCGAAGGCTGGCGGGCCGAATGGCAGGCCTTCGTGGGGCCCAATTTCGACATCCATTCCTCGCCCGTGCGCCCCGAGCAGGTGGTCGCCGGCTGCCGCCGGGTGCTGCCCGACGAGGCCATCATCTCGCTCGATTCGGGCGTCCATCACAATTGGTTCATGCAGTTCTGGGAGGCCCGCCAGCCCCAGGCCATGCTCAACGCCTGGGGCTTTTCGGCCATGGGTTTCGGTGTCAGCGGCATCCTCGGCGCCAAGCTGGCCCGGCCCGAGCGGCCTTGTGTCTCGATCTGCGGCGACGGTGGCTTCATGATGACGCCGCACGTTCTGGCCACCGCCGTGGAATACGACATTCCCGCCGTCTGGGTGGTCTGGAACAACTTCGCCTGGGGCGCCATCCGCGACATCCAGTACGGCATGTTCGAAGGCCGCGAGATCGGTACCGGATTCTATGCCGGTGCCAACCGGACGCCTTACAACCCCGACTTCGCGGCCCTGGCCCGGGCCCATGGCGCAGACGGCGTGACGGTCAAGGATTCGCGGGATTTCGAGGGTGCCCTGGAAGCCGCCGTGGCCTCGGGCAAGCCTTGCCTCCTGGATGTCCACGTCGACGCCGAGGTCAGGCCGCCGGCCACCGGAAGCTGGCGCCTGCCGCCCCTGCCGGCCAAGGACCCGGTCTATGGCAAGCCGCTGACGGCCGAGGAGATTTAGCTTATGGCCAGGATACTGGTGACCGGTGCGGCCGGCTTCATCGGCGCCGAAGTGGTGCAGGCGCTGGCCGGCCGCGGCGACGAAGTCACGGCCTTCGATCTGGTGCTGAGCCCCAAGCTCGCGGCCCTGGAAGCGGCGCATTCCGGCGTTTCCGTGGTCCTGGGCGAACTCACCGAATGGCCGGCGCTATGCGACCTGATGCGGCCCCAGGCGCCCGACGGCGTCATCCATTGCGCCGCCGTGGTCGGCGTGCTGGCCTCGGTGCAGGCGCCGGCCAAGACTTTCAAGGTCAATGTCGAGGGCAGCTTGAATCTCTTCGAAGCCATGCGGCTCTATGGCGTCAAGCGCCTGGTGCACATGAGCACCGAGGAGACCTATGGCCATTTCCAGGCGCCCTTGATCGACGAGAACCACCCCCAGAACCCGATCATGGCCTACGGCATCTCGAAGCTGGCGGTGGAGCACCTGGGACGCAGCTACGGCGTGCTTTATGGCTTGGAGGTGATCAACACGCGGGTCTGTTGGGCCTATGGCCCGACGCTGCCCCGAGCCCGCGTGCCCAAGACCATCATCGACGCGGCGCTGGCCGGGCAGCCCTTGCACCTTCCCTGGGGCGGCGACATGGCCGTCGACCACAGCCATATCGACGACGTGGTGGCCGGGATTTTGGCCGCCCTCGACCTTGCCGAGCATCCCTTCGACGCCTACAACATCGCCAGCGGCGAGGCCACCAGCGTGGCCCAGATCGTCGAGATCGTGAAGCAACTGGTGCCCGGCGCCGAGCTCTCGGCGGCGGCCGGCGAATACCAGCACGGTGACACCGGCACCTCGGCCTTTGCCGTCGCCAAGGGAGCGCTGGATATCAGCCGAGCCCGCGAGGTGCTGGGTTATGCGCCCAAATTCGACATCCGGCGCGGCCTCGCGGCCTACGTCGATGCCCTCAAGAACGCCTGAGCCACGAGGTCCATATGTTCGAGCGCAACGGAGCCACGATTCGCAACATCGCCGAGGTGCTGTGGGAGACCCCGCCGGCGCACTACGACGCTCACTCCAAGATGCTGGTAACCCCGGCCAGCCACGCCACCAAGTTCCACGACTTCCGCATCTCGAGCTACCAGCCCAAGGGCTACGTGGCACCCCACACCCACCAGATGCAGGAGCAGATCTACCACTTCCTCGAGGGCGAGGGGCTGATGGAACTCGACGGCGAACGCCGCGTGGTGGGCCGCCACGACACCGTCTTCATCCCGCCCGGCGTCGAGCACGCGGTCTACAACTCGGGGCTCGTCGATCTCGTCTTTTTGGTCATAACCAGCCCACCGAGCGACGACTGATTAGCCGATTTCGCTACTCCAAATCCGCCGTCGTGACCTCGAAGGCGGCGCGCCGCCCGGCGCGGCGGCCCGAGGTGAAGGCCCAGGCCAGGTGGTGGCCGTGGCCCTTGAGCAAAAGCCCGCCCTGGCCCGTGGCACCGGCGGCGAATAAGCCCGGTATGGGCTGGTCGCCCTGGTCCAGCACGCGGTGCTCGCTGTCCACCACCAGGCCGCCCTCGTTGTGCACGAAGACGCTGCGCACCGGACCCAGGGCATAGAACGGAGGATTCTCAAGCTTGGGCCTTTGCTCGCCGAGGGCGGTGTTGTGCTCAGCGATAGCAGCTTCCAGAACGCCTGGCTCGACGTCCAGCTTGGCCGCCAACTGGGCCCAACTGGCCCCCGTGTTGTAGACATCGGGGCGGTTGCGTCGGTAATCGGCCATGTGAGCGTAGGCCACGCTGGGGGCGGTCGAGATGAAGTGGGGCCAGGCCGAGAATTTTTGCGCGATCTGTTCGTCGACGACGATGTAGCCGACCTTGTCGGGCTGGTCGGGAAGCGCCAAGGCCGGGCCGTCGAGCTCGTCGCAAAAGCGCTTGCCCAGCTTGTTGACCAGCACCGCACCCTCGTCGAAGAGCGCCGGCGTCGGTGCCAGGGCGGTGGTCAAGAAGCTCAGCACGAAGGGCCTGAGCAGCCACTGCGGCAGGTTGCCCATGGACCATTCCATCAGCGCCGCCAGCGGCCCCCAGGGTGGCAGGCGGCCGACCAGGCCCTCGCCCTCGGGCGCGATGAAGCGGATCTCCGGCCCCAACGCCTGGTCACCGTTGACGATGCGGCCGCCCAGTTCGATGGCCATGACCTGGCCGTCACCGGTGGCCGTGGGGTTGACGCCCTCGACCTTGGCCGCCTGGGCCGAGATGTATTCGGCCTTGAGCTCGGGGCTGTTGGTGAAGTCGCCGGCCGTCAGCACGATGCCGCCGCGGCCCAGGAAACGCTGGGTGCCGGCCGGCCCTGCGCAAGCCACGCCGATCACCCGGCCGCTTTCGACGATCAGGGTGTTGGCGCGCAAGTTCTTGCGCACATCGACGCCGTGGCGCCGGGCGTAGCGCTCGAGGTGGTAGATGTAGGCCTTGGAATTGGGCAGCACGGTGTGCATGCGCGGCTTGCGGTGCGGCGGCTCGGGCACCGGGCCGTGGAAGCGGATGCCCTTGTCCAAGAGCCACTGGAAGGTGTCCGGCATCTCCTGGCAAAGCAGCCAGCGCAGCTCTTCGTTGTCCAGGTGGGCCACCTCGGGGGCGAACTTGGGCATGTCCTCGAAGTGCTCGAGCGGGCTGTCCTGGATGCCTTCACGGTGCTGGTGGCGGGTGTTACTGGCGGTGATCGAGCCGATCGACCAGGCCGTCGAGCCGCCCAATTCGGGGTTCTTCTCCAGCAGCACCACATCACGTCCCAAGGCCCGCGCCTCGATGGCCGCCGCCAACCCCGTGCCGCCACCGCCGACCACCACCACGTCGACCTCGGCCGGTGCGCCCGCCTGCTCTGCCGCCGCCTTCCCGACCATGGCATCCGCCTTTCTTCAGGGACCGCCAGACTCCCCCCGCGATCCTAACCGAGATCACCCCAAACCCACAAAACCCGCGGTTTCCCGCGGGTTTCGGCCCCAGTCGGCCCGGGTGCGACGTACCTGCCCGAGCCCGGCCGCCGTGACGTTTGCCTCCCTGTTGAACTTGCCAGCCCGAATTCAAGTTCGGGTCATTTTTCGTCTCGAGGCGACCGGCTCATACTCTCTCGTGGGTGATTTCGGACTCTAACCTCATGGCAGCCCGCGTCAACGCATTTTTCGTGCGTTTTCGTCCCGCAACGTGAAACGATATTCGTTATTGCCTGGGAATGAGCCGGCGCACGTCGCCCAGGGTTTCGAGAGCCAAAACGTCGCCATGCACCTGGGCCGCCTGGTCCCGGCTCCAGGCCCGGGCCGTGAGCTCGAAATACTTCTCCTCCAGCTCGTCCGCCGCAAAGGGCAGCTCGGGCTCGCCGCGGGCGTTCTCCACGCTCTCCGTCCGGCGTCCGCCGCCCTGCCAGACCACCGTCACCCGGGCCGTCCGGCGCTCCGGCTCAGCCGCCGTCATAGCCGGGTCTTCGGTGAGTGAGATCCGCGCAGCCAATTCGAGTATCGCCGGGTCCGAGAATTTTTCCGCGGCGAAGGCGGCCGTGCCGCTGGCGCCGCTGACGATGCTGGTGGCCAGGGCGAAGGGGATGGAGAAACGGCTGGCCATGGCGTTCCTGGGCCGGGCCTCGTCCAGCGCCGCGGCCAGGCCATAGGTCTCGACCTCGATGGCGGCGATGGCGGCCGCTTCCAGCGGCTGCTGGCGGCCGATGGCGGCAAGGGCGTCCAGCGCGGCGTGGTTGTAGCGGCAGCAGGCGTGGCGCTTGAAGTAATTGCGCCGGATCTCCCAGCTCCCGCCCAGGCCGGCCGACAATATCTCGGGCCGCCAGCGCTCCGACAGCACCCGGCCGAACACCGCCCCCAGGGCGTCGCTCTCGCCGACGAATCCGGCTTCCACCAATTCCTGAACCTGAAGGCCGGTGCGCCCGGCGAAGCCGGCGAAGCTGTTGCGCACGGTGCCGCCCTCGAGCATGGTGCCGACGCTGGTGCCGAGACAAAGCGGAGCCGCCACCTCGAGGCTGCGGCGAAAGGCGCCGGCATCGGCGCCGGCCAATTTGGCCACGGCCACGGCAGCCCCCAGCGTGCCCCAGGTGCCGTGGGGGTGCATGGCGGGCCTGAGCTCGGCCGCCCGGCCCACCCGCACCGCCACCTCGTAGCCCAGCAGCACGGCCAGCAGAAGCTCGGCCCCGGATTTGCCCTGGCCCTCGGCGTAAGCCAGGGCCGCCGGCAGCACGTGGATGCCGGGATGGCCGCGGCAAAAGCGATGACCCTCGTCGACCTCGAGCACGGTACCGGCGGTGCCGTTGAGGAAGGCGGCGCGCTCGGGCGTGGTGCGGAGGCTGGTGCCCAGGACGCTGGCCGGGCCGGGGGTTGTGGGATGGCTGGCGAGCGCCGTGATCTCCGGCTCCAGCGATCCGGCGACCATGGCCGCGATGCAATCGGCGATGACCAGCCGGCTGTGGTCGAGATCCTCGGCGGCCACCTCGTCGAGCCGTGCCGCGGCAAGGAAGGTGGCCAGCTTGTCGAGGTCTTGGCTCACGCCGGTCGGCGCTCGAACCAGGGCCGGGCGCTCTCGAGTTGCGCCGCCAGGCGGAACAAGAGCGCCTCGTTGCCGTAGGCCGCGACCAGTTGCGAGCCCATGGGCAGGCCCGTCTCGCTCCAGTGCAGCGGCACGGTGCAGGCGGGCTGGCCGCTGACGTTGAAGAGCGAGGTAAAGGGCGAAAAGCCGAACAGCCGCTCGCGGTAGGCGGCCATGTCGTCGGTCTCGGTGGCGAGCTCGCCGATGGCCACCGGCGGCTTGGCCAGGGTCGGCGTGAGCAAGACGTCGTAGCGCTCGAAAAAGGGCGCGATGCGGCGGCCCGCCTTGTGCAGGGCCTGGATGGCGGCGGCATAGTCGGGCCCGCTGGTACGGCGTCCCGCCTCGACCATGGCCAGCGAGACTTTCTCGAGGTCGTTGCCCCCAGCCCGGCGGCCCAACTCGGCCTCGCGGCCGGCCACCAGGTTGGCGACGTTGGCCGAGACGATGGTCATGAAGGCGGTGCCGACGAGTTCGTCCTCGACTTCGGGCTGGTCCTCGACCACCTCGTGGCCAAGTTGGGCTAGCAACTTGGCGCTATCGACGACCGCCGCCCGCACCTCGTCGGCCACCGGCTCGGTATTGGGCCGCGTGGTCAACAGGGCGATCTTCAGTCGGCCTGGGTCGGCGCCCACTTCGTCGAGGAAGGGCCGCGCCTTGGCTGGTGCCACGTAAGGCGCACCGGCATCGGCGCCTTCGGTGGCATCGAGCATGGCGGCGCTGTCGCGCACGCTGCGGCTGATCACGTGTTCATGGGCCAGCCCCGACCAGCCCTCGCCCCGGTCGGGGCCCATGGGATTGCGGGCCCGGGTCGGCTTGAGGCCAAACAGGCCGCAGCACGAGGCCGGGATGCGAATCGAGCCGCCGCCGTCGCTGGCATGGGCCAGCGGCACCATGCCACTGGCCACCGCCGCCGCGGCGCCGCCCGAGGAGCCACCGGCCGTGCGCTCCGGATTCCAGGGATTGCGGGTGGCTCCGAAGAGGGTGGGCTCGGTCGAGACGTTGATGCCGAACTCGGGCGTCGAGGACTTGCCGCAGATCACCAGGCCGGCCCGGCGGTAGCGCGCCACCAGTTCGCTGTCGTGGTCGCTGTGCTGGTCGGCGAAAAAGCGTGAGCCGTTGCTCAGCACGCTGTCCGCGACCGGCGCGTTGAGGTCCTTGATCAATATCGGCACGCCCTTGAAGGGGCCGTCGGGAAGGCCCGCCGCCAGGGCCGCGTCAGCCTGGTCGTCGAGACGCAGGCAGACCGCATTGACGGCCGGGTTGCGCGCCTCGATGCGGCCGCTGGCGGCCTCGTAGACCTCCTCGGCCGTGACTTCGCCGCGGGCCACGAGTTCGGCCAGGCCCAGGCCATCGTAGTCTTGGTATTCGGCGAATGCCGCCATGGGCTCCTCCCTGCCGTCTTCTCCCGGCTCTAATCGGGGCTGTTGATGTTATCCAGCGGATAGATCGGGCGGCGCAGTTTCTCGAAGGGAAAGAGCTCGTAGTCCGAGCTGCAGACGCCGGGGCCGGCCACCAGCACGATGTGGGCGGCGAGCTCGCCAAAGCCCGCCCGGAAATGCTGGCGCGACTTGATGAGCAGGTATTTCTTGGCCCGGGGATCGATGCCGGCGTGGCTGAAGACGCCGGTATCGAAAGGCTCCATGCGCCTTGAACTGACCACGATCTCCATGGTTCCGGCCTCCAGCACGGCCGTGCGCCCCATATCCAGCGTCATGCCGGTCATCATCGGGCCGGTGACGGTGAAGCGACCGTCGGTGATGCGCCGCACCGCGCCTGAAATCGCCAACGGCTCGCCTTTCAGATTCATGGCCGGCACGTCGGTCTTGCCGCCGAGTTCCAGATCGACGGTTTGGCCCACCCCGGCGGCGATCATGCGCTCCACCGAGGGCGGGTCCCAGATGGGACCGACGGCGACGTCAACGAGACCCTGGCGCATGACCTCGGCCAGCACCGCCATGGTGTCCTGGTTGCCCCCGGCACCGGCGTTGTCGCCGTGGTCGACCAGCACGATGGGGCCGCCCTCGAGCTCTCGCGCCCGGGCGATCGATTCCGCCGGCGCTTCGATCTCGAAGACGAAATCGGCCCGGCGTTGCCAGGCCAAATCCATCAGCTCGGCCAGCAGTTCGCCGGCCGCCAGGTCGTCGCCGTCGCCGACCACCAGGCCCGAGAGCCCGACGTGGGGGATGTCGGCATGGGGAAAGCCGCCAAACAGCGAAGCCGCCAGCACCCGGCTGCTGGCCTCGGCCGCCATGGCGGCGTCCATGATGTCCTTCATGGGCTGCTGGGCCGGGGTCTGGCGCAGCATGTGGGTGATCATGGGCAACGAACGCCAGGCCATGCGCGGCCGAACCTCACCCGCCAGGGCGCGCATCAAGAGGCGCCCGGCGCGTTCGCCGGTCTGGTACATGTCGACGTGGGGATAGGTGCAATAGCCGGCGATCACGGTGGCGTTCTCGACCATGCGGGCCGAGAGGTTGGTGTGGAAATCGAGCGAGACGGCGATGGGAAGGTCAGGCGCGATGGCCCGCAGCCGGCTTAGCAACTCGCCCTCGCCGTCGTCATGGCTCTGGGAAACCATGGCGCCATGCAGGTCGAGCAAAAGCGCATCGCAGCCCGCCGCCACGGCCTCGGCGATGGCCGTCGCCACGTATTCGAAGGCGGCGTCGGCCACCGGGCCCGAGGGGTGGGCATTGGCGGCGATGGGGAAGACCAGTTCGGCACCTTGTTCGCGGGCGATGTCGAGGTAGGCGGCGACCGGGTTGTTGGTGCCCGAAAGCGCCGCGACCGCGGCCTCGCCGCCCGCCGGTTCGCCGCCTCCGGAGACGAAGTCGAAAGCTTCGAGAGGTGTTGGCAGCGGCGAGAAGGTGTTGGTCTCGTGGCGGAAGATGGCGGTGACGAAGCGCTTCATCAGCGCACCGGCGAGACCTTGTCGTCGGAGACCTGGTGGCAGGCAACGGAATGTCCGCCCAGGTCCCGCAGCAGTGGCGTCTCTTCGCGGCAGAGCGGCTCGGCGAAGGGGCAGCGAGCGGCGAAGCGGCAGCCCGGCGGCGGATCGATGGGGCTGGGCGGATCGCCCTCCAGCTTGATGCGGTCGCGGGCACCGCGCAGTGCCGGATCGGCCGAGGGCACGGCCGACAGGAGGGCGTGGGTGTAGGGGTGCAGCGGCTCCTTGAACAGCGTCAAGCGATCGGCCTGTTCGACGATCTGGCCCAGGTACATGACGGCGATCTCGTCGCAGACGTACTGCACCACGCCAAGATCGTGCGAGATGAAAAGGTAGGTGAGGCCGAATTCCTTTTGCAGCTTGATCAGCAGGTTGAGGATCTGGGCCTGGATGGCGACGTCGAGCGCCGACACCGGCTCGTCGCAGACGATCAGGTCGGGGTTGGTGGCCAGCGCCCGGGCCACACCGATGCGCTGGCGCTGACCGCCCGAGAACTGGTGCGGAAATAGCGCCTGCTGTTCCGGCCTGAGGCCGACGTTGCGGAAAATCTCGGCCACCCGTTCGTCACGTTCGCCGGGCTCGCCTATGTCCATCAGGTCCAAGGGCTCGCGCACGATGCCGCCGGCCCGGGTGCGCGGGTTGAGGGACGAATAGGGGTCCTGGAAGATGATCTGCATGCGCCGGCGCAACTGCCTGAGCTGGTCGCCCTCGAGCGTCGCCAGGTCGGCCTCGCCTAGCCGCATACTGCCCGAGGTAACCTCGACCAGGCGCAACACGGCCAGTGCCGTGGTGGTCTTGCCCGAGCCCGATTCGCCGACCAGGCCGAAGGTGGTGCCGCGCTTGACTTGGAAGGAAACCCCGTCGACCGCGTGGACCTGCGAGGGCTGGGCCATCATGTGCTTGCGGGGCAGCGGGAAGTGGACCTTGAGGTCGCGCACGTCAAGCAGGTTGTCGTCCGTGCTCATGCCGCCTCCTCGAGCAGCCAACACGCCGCGACGTGGCCCGGGCGCACATCGTGGGGTGGCGGCATGGCCTGGCGGCAGCGCTCCATGGCCTGGGCACAGCGCGGTGCGAAGGGGCAACCCGCCTTGCCCAGCTCGGTCAGCGCCGGCACCACGCCGGGGATCTCCATCAGGGGCTGGCGCTGGGCCGGCGGCTCGGCCAGCAGATGGGGCACGCAGACGATCAGGCCCTGGGTGTAGGGGTGCTTTGGGTTGGCCAGGATCTCGTCCACCGGGCCTTCCTCGACCTTGCGCCCGGCGTACATCACCACCACGCGTTGGGCCATCTCGGCGATCGCTCCCATGTCGTGGGTGATCATGATGATCGAGGTGCCGGTATCGGCCTGGAGTGCGCGCAGGAGATCGAAGATCTGGGCCTGCACGGTGACGTCGAGTGCCGTGGTTGGTTCATCGGCGATCAGCACGCGGGGCCGACAGGTCAGCGCCATGGCGATCATGACACGCTGGCGCATGCCGCCGGAAAGCTGGTGGGGAAACTCGGCGACGCGCTTTTCCGGGGCCGGGATGCCGACCTGATAGAGCATCTCGACGGCCCGGTCGCGGGCCTCGCGGGCCGATAGTCCTTCGTGCAGGCGGGCCGTTTCGGCGATCTGGTTGCCCACCGAATATACCGGGTTGAGCGACGTCATGGGCTCCTGGAAGATCATCGATATCTCGTTGCCGCGGACCTCGCGCATGCGGGGCTCGCTGGCTTCGAGCAGGTTCTCGCCGTCGAGCAAAATGCGGCCGGCGGCGATCTGGCCGGGCGGGATCGGCACCAGGCCCATGACGGCCAGCGCCGTCATGCTCTTGCCGCAGCCCGATTCCCCGACCACGCCCAGGGTCTCGCCCGGGGCCAGGGCGACGCTGAGGTCGTCGATCACCCGGGCCATGCCGTCGCGGGTCTTGAACTCGACCGCAAGGCCCTCGATGGCGAGCAGGGAAGGCTGGGGGGGCTGCTCTGGGCTCATCGCTCCCTCAGCTTGGGATTGAAGGCGTCGTTGAGGCCGTCGCCGATCAGGCTCATGGCCAGCACGGTGAGGAAGATGGCGACGCCGGGAAAGGTCACCATCCAGGGGTAGTCCAACAAAAAGTCGCGATTGTCGCCGATCAGCTTGCCCCAGCTCATGACGTTGGGGTCGGAAAGGCCGAGGAAACTGAGCGCCGCCTCGAAGAGGATGGCGATGCCCACGGTCAGCGCCGCGTTGACGATCAGCGGCGGCAGCGCGTTGGGCAGGATGACGCGCCAGATGATGCGCCGGTCGCGGGCTCCGATCGAGCGCGCCGCCTTGACGAATTCGAGTTCGCGAATGCGCATGAACTCGGCCCGGGCCAGGCGGGCGACGCCGGTCCAGCTGACCACGCCGATGGCGATGGCCACGGCCTCCAGGGTCGGTGAAAACAGCGACACCAGCACCATGGCCAGCAGCAAGGGCGGCAGCACCTGGAAGAACTCGGTCACCCGCATCAGGATCTCATCGACCCAGCCGCGGTAGTAGCCGGCCAGGGCGCCGATGGTCAGGCCGATGAAAATGGTCAGACCGGCGGCGGCGCCGCCAACCGCCAGGGTGGCGCGGCTGCCGTAAACGATGGAGACGAAGAGGTCGCGTCCCAGAGCGTCGGTACCGAGGATGAAGCCATCAGCGCCCGGTGGCGAGAACGGCGTCCAAACGATGTCGAAGGGATCGCCGCTGATCAGTACCGGCGCCAGCAGAGCCGATGCCACAATCAGCAGGAAAACCAAAAAGCCGGCGATGGCAGCATAATTGCGCGAATAGGCCTTGAGGAATTCGACGAAGGGATGCTCGATGCGAATGGGCTCGACATCTAGGTACTGGGGGGCGGGGGTTTGCTCGAGCTCTGCCATGGTCGCTCGTCCCTAGGCCGTTCTCGACATGCGGATGCGCGGGTCGATGATGCGGTAGGCCAGGTCGGTCAGCAGGTTGAAGACGATCACCACCATGGCCGAAAAGAACAGAATTCCCATGATCGTCGGCGTATCGCCGCGCAGGATCGATTCGAAAGCCAGCGTACCCAGTCCCGGCCAGGTGAAGACCGTCTCGATCACCACGGCACCGGAAAAGAGGTGCGAGAACTGCAGCCCGGCGATGGTCACCACCGGGATCACGGCGTTGCGCAGCGCGTGTTTGTAGACCACTTTGCGCCGGCCCAGCCCTTTGGCCCGGGCCGTGCGGATGAAGTCGGAACCCAGAATGTCCATCATGCTGGCCCGCGCCAGGCGGCTGTATTGCGCCAGGTAAATGGTCGAAAGCGATAAGACCGGCAGGAACAGGTGATGGGCCACGTCGAGGTACCAAAGCCAGGTGCCTTTCTCCGTCAGGGGATCGACCAGCCCGGAAAGCGGCATAATCTCCAGCATCGCCACGAAGAGTACGATGAGCAGAAAGGCGGTCCAGAATACCGGCGCCGAGAATCCCACCAGCGCCAGGATGGTGATGAAATGGCTAAACATACCGTTTGGCTTCTGCGCCGCGATGACGCCGAATAGTGTGCCGACGAGGATGGCCAGCACCAGCGCCGTCACGACCAGCAGCAGCGTCGGCCCGACGCGCTCCAGAATGAGGTCGGCGACCGGCAGGTTGAAATAGAAGGACTGGCCCAGATCGCCCTGCATGACCTTGCCGACATAGGTCAGGAGCTGGACGTAGAAAGGCTGGTTGAGGCCGTAGCTGCGCCGGATTTCGGCCATCACCTCGGCGCTGGCGCCGCCGCTTTCGCCGGCGATGGTCTCGGCAATATCGCCGGGTACCAGCGAGAGCAGGACAAAACTGAAAACGACCACCGCCAACAAAAGAGCGCAGGCATAAAAGAGGCGCTGCAGGATGATGGTGAAAAGGCGCATGTGGATCCCGGTCTCTGGATTACGACAGTGCAGTGGAGGGGAATTCTTTCACGAATTCCCCTCCACCGGTACCGCCGCTACTGCTTGATGTAGGTCTCGTCCCAGGGCGCCGAGGTTCCCCAGATCGAATTGATCGGCGGATTGCCGACCCGCTCGTTGTTGTAGACCGTGTGGTAGGGCGAGGCGTTGATGTAGGCGATGGGCGCCTCGTCGACGATCATTTTCTGCATTTCGGCGTACAGCGCCTTGCGCTTCCCGAGGTCCAGCTCCTTGCCCGCCTTTTCCATGATGGCGTCGATGGCGTCGTTCCTGAACTGCTGGGTGTTGTGCCAGGGCACGCCCTTGCGGATGTTCGACGACTGGTAGGTACGGTGCACGCCGATCACCGGGTCGCCCCAGTTAAAGACCGAATCCAGGGTCATGTCGAAGTTGTGGCTGGTTACGGTCTTGAGCCAGGCCCGGAAATCGGACGAGGCCTTGATGGTGACGGCGATGCCGGCCTTCTTGAGCTGCGCCTTGGTCAGCTCCGCCCAGCGCTTCCACAGCGCACCGCCGGGGATGAAATCGAGCGTGGTCTTGATGCGCACGCCGTAGGCATCCGGCTTGTAGCCGGCGGCATCCAACAGCGCCTTGGCCTTGTCGAGATCGTAGTTGTAGTGATTGACGTCGGCCGAATAAAAGACGCTGCCGGGATGGATGGGGCCGGTGGCGCGCTGGGCGAAGCCCTGATAGAGCACCTTGAGCAGGAACTTCTTGTCGAGCGCATAAGCAAAGGCCTGGCGCACGCGCTTGTCGTCGAAGGGCTTCCTGGCGGTATTGAAAGCCAGCCAGTTGAGCGGGCCGATGGCCGAATAGCCGTTCGGCGTTAGCGAGAGGTGCTTGCTTTTCTTATACCGCGTCAGTTCCTGGGCATCGGCAGCGAAAGCCGTGAAGTCGGCCTTGCCCTTTTCCAGGGCGATGATGCGGCTCGTCGATTCCGCCATCTTCTTGTAAACGATGCGGTCGACATAGGGCCTGCCCTTGAGGAAATATTTGTCGAAACGCTCCAGGATGATGTGCTCGCCGGGCTTGAATTCCTTCAGCTTGAAGGCGCCCGAACCGACGATGTTCTGGCTGTTCTGCGGATGCTTGCGGATGTTATCCGTCTTGCCGTAGACGTGCTTGGGAATGACCACGCCAAGCTGCGACGACATGGCCAGCAGGATCGCCGGATGGGGCTTGGAAAGCCGCAGGATGGCGGTGTGGGGGTCGGGGGTATCGACCTTGGTCACCGGTGCATACATGGGCTTGAAGGGGTGGTTCTTCTGGTAGGTGGCGATCGAGAAGGCGACGTCCTCCGAGGTGATGGGGTGGCCATCGTGGAAGACCGCGTTCTTGCGCAGATTGACGCGCACCGAAAGGCCGTCGTCGGCGATCTTCCAGCTTTCCGCAAGGTAAGGCTGCGGGTTCCATTGGGCGTCAAAGCGCAGCAGTGCCGCGAACAACTGGGTGCCGGGGATGCCGGTCGGCGTGCCCGAGGCGATGGCCGGATTGAAGTGGCCGCCGATGATGCGGTAGATGAAGGTCAGCGTGCCGCCTTGTTTGGGCTCGGCCGCGCTGGCCGGGCCGGCCAACACCAGAGCCATGGCCGCGCCGGCGATGGCGGCGGTCAGGATTCTTTTGGTTTTCATCTCGTTTCTCCCTGTGATTGCAAAAATTTCATAACTCATCCAAACCGCACCAATCGGCCACGAATAGCGCGATGGTCTCGGTGATGCGGCGTACGCTGTCAAGTTCGACGCACTCGTTGAAGCCGTGCACGTCGCGGGCAAGCGGCCCGTAGACCAGGCCGGGAATGTCGGCATAGAGGCCGAAAAAGCGGGCATCCGTGGTGCCGGTACCGGCTCGGCCCTCGAGTTCCTGGCCGTGCACCCGCTTGTGGCAGGCTTCCAGCAGCGCCACCGGTTCCTCGGCGTTCTCCAGGATATAGCCCTCGGCCAGGAACCCGTGATAGGCGATCTGGGGCGGGTTGTTGCCCATGAAGGGATCGCCGGCCGCGGCTTGGCGGATGCAATCCTCGAGCTCGCGGCTGCGCGCCTTGATGTCGTTGTCGGCGAAGATGGCGGCGCGCAGGTCGAAGACGCACTGGGCCGGTACCGAGGCCGGCCACTCGCCGCCCGTGATATTGCCGATATTGAAATTGATGGGGTGCGCGAGATGGGCGTGGTGGGGGTGGCGGTCTTTCTCGGCGTTCCACTTTTCCTCCAGCACCTCCAGCGCCGCGATCAGGCGAAACGCCGCCTTGATGGCGTTGTTGCCCTTTTCGGCGTAAGCCGCGTGGGCCGGCAGGCCGCGCACCGTGATCTGCATCCAGATGGTGCCGGTTTGGGCCTCGCCCAGGGTGCCGCCCGAGGGCTCGGGGATGATGGCGGCATCGGCCCGGTAGCCGCGTTGCAGACATGCCAGCGCGCCGTTGCCGGTGCATTCCTCCTCGATCACGGACTGGATGAAAAGATCGCTGGCCGGCTGGTATCCGACACTTTTCAGGGCCTTTAGGGCGTAAAGGCAGCAGACCAGCCCGGCCTTCATGTCGCCGGCGCCGCGGCCATAGAGCCAGCCCTCCTTCTCGCGGGCCTCGAAGGGCGGCGAATTCCACATGTCGTGCGGGCCCTCTGGTACCACGTCGATGTGGCCGTTGAGGATCAGGCTTTTGCCCCGGGGCGAGGCCGCCCGGTGGCTGCCGACGACGTTGAAGGCGTTGTCGTAGGAAATAGACACCGGTGAGAAGCCGGGCAGATGCTCCAGGTCCTCGATGCGCACCTGCCAGCGGTCGACGTCGAGGCCCTCATCGCGGAATGCCCGGGCCATGAAGTCCTGGGCCGTGTGTTCCTGGCCCCTGAGCGAGGGATAGCCCACCAGCTCGGCGGTAAAGCGCACCTGGTCGGCGAAATTGGCTTCTACGGCCTCGCCGATGCGTGCAGCGTTGTCAGCCACCGCGCCCTTCATGGACCGGGCCCCCCTTCCGGTGCGGGTTTCGCTACCAGTGCGAGTCTAGGGTAATTCATGCCCGATTCACAGACATAGCGGGATCTCTGCCCTCAGGGTGGCCACCATTTCGTCGAGATCGTCTTCAGCGGCGATCAGGGCCGGTGCCAGGATCGCCGTGTCGCCCGTCATGCGCAGCACCAGGCCGGCTTCCCAGCAGCGCTTGAGCAGCCTATGGCCGCGCTGGCCGGGCACTTGGCCGGGCGCCATCTCGACGGCTGCCAGCAGGCCATAGCCGCGGATGTCGCTGACCGCGTCCAGGTCCTGCAAGGCAAAGACGCGTTCGAGGAAACCGGCCGACAAGGCCTGGCCGCGGGCAAACAGGTCCTCGTCGCGGTAGAGATCGAGCGTCGCCAGCCCGGCCGCCGTGGCCGCCGGGTGGCCGGAATAGGTGTAGCCGTGGAAGAACTCCACGCTGCCCTCGGCGCCGGCCCCGATGATGGTTTCGTAGATCTCGTCCGCCAGCGCCACCGCTCCCATGGGTATGGTGCCGTTGGTCAGCGCCTTGGCCATGGTCATGAGGTCGGGGGTAACGCCGAAGGACTGGGCCCCGAAGGCCTCGCCGGTGCGCCCGAAGCCACAGATCACTTCGTCGAAAATGAGCAAGATGCCGTGGGCGTCGCAGATGGCGCGCAGCCGCTCGAGATAGCCCTCGGGCGGCACCAGCACACCGGTCGAACCGGCGATGGGCTCGACGATGCAGGCGGCGATGGTGTCGCCGCCGTGGGTCGCCACCAAGCGTTCCAGGTCGTCGGCCAGGTCGCCGCCAAGCCGGGGCCGGCCGACCGAGAAGCGCTGTTCCGGGAGCCAGGTGTGGCGCATGTGGTGGACGCCGGCAAGGCCGGCCCCGAAGCTCTCGCGGTTCTTGACCATGCCGCCCACCGAAAGGCCGCCGAAGTTGACGCCGTGGTAGGCGCGCTCGCGGCCCACCAGGCGGAAGCGCTGGCCCTGGCCGCGGGCGCGCTGGTAGGCCAGTGCCAACTTGAGCGCCGTGTCGACGGATTCGGAGCCTGAGTTGGTGAAGAAGACGTGGTTCAAGGGATCAGGCGTGAGATCGGCGAGGCGCCTCGCCAGTTCGAACGAACCGGGGTGGCCGAACTGGAAGTGCGGCGTGTAGTCGAGCTCGGCAAGCTGGGCCGTCACGGCCTCGATGATGGGCCGGCGGCAGTGCCCGGCGGCATGGGTAAAGAGGCCGGAGCAGCCGTCCAGCAGCTTGTCGCCCCGAGGGTTCCAGTAATGCATGCCCTCGGCCCGCACCAACAGGCGGGGATCGGCCTTGAAGTCGCGGTTGGCCGTGAACGGCATGAAGAGGTGTTCGAGGCTGGCGTTGGTGGCCCCGCTGTTCTCGCCCGCAGATACCGCTGTCAGCTCGTTCATGACGATGCCCCGCCCTTGTTGCCTCGGCCGACAAACGCTAGCCTCGCAGGCTGGAGCACCGATAGCGCCAGATAGGGGATTCCGACGGGGCCAGCATGCGCCATTCGCTTTTCCACATCCGGCTGGTGCCGGGAAAAAGCATCCAGGCGCAGATCCGCGAGCGCCTGGTGGCCGACATTGTCGACGGCCGCTTGGTCGCCGGTACGGCGATGCCCTCTTCACGCCGCCTGGCCGAAGCCCTTGGGGTGTCGCGCAACACCGTGGTGCTGGTCTATGAACACCTGGTCGACGACGGTTTCCTCACTTCGCGCCAGCGCTCTGGCTACTTCGTGGCCGAAGGCATCCAGGATGACCGTGCCCCCGGCACCAGCCATGGCCCCAGCCAAGCCCCCAGCCAAGCCCCCAGCCAACCCCACGACGGCCCCGACTGGGAACGGCGCTTTCGGGTCCGCCCGACGCGCCAGTCAAACGTCGAAAAGCCTTCGGCTTGGCAGGACTACGAGTTTCCTTTCGTCTACGGCCAGGTCGACCTCGATCTCTTTCCCATCGGTGCCTGGCGCGAGTGCACCCGCCAGGCGCTGGGGCGCAAGGAGATGGCCTGGTGGATGTCGGACAATTTCGCCGAGGACGACGAAGCGCTGGTCGAGCAGATCCGCGAGCGCTTGTTGCCGCGCCGCGGCATCTTCGTCAAATCGGATGAGATCCTGGTCACCCTGGGGGCCCAGAACGCGCTTTACCTAATCGCCAGCCTGCTGGTCACGCCGGATGCCACGGTCGGCTTCGAGGAGCCGGGCTATGCCGATGCGCGCAATATTTTCGGCCTCTGCACCCAGCATGTGGTGCCGCTGGCGGTCGATGCCGGCGGCCTGCCGGTGGATGAACGCCTGTCCGCCTGCCAATACCTCTACACCACGCCGAGCCACCAGTTGCCCACCGCCGTGACGCTGCCCATGGCGCGGCGCGAGGCGCTGCTGCAAGCCGCCGGCCGGCACCGTTTTCTGATTATCGAGGACGATTACGAGAGCGAGACCAATTTCGCCGAACGCCCCATGCCGGCACTCAAGTCGCTGGACGAGGCTGACCGCGTGCTTTACGTGGGCAGCTTGTCCAAGGTGCTGTTCCCCGGCCTCAGGCTGGGATTCCTGGTGGGCCCGCCCGAGTTCATCGCCGAGGCCCGGTCGCTCAGGCGCCTGATGCTGCGCCACCCGCCGACCCACATGCAGCGCACGGCGGCGCTCTTTATAGCACTAGGGCATTACGATTCGCTGATCCGGCGCCTGCACAAGAACTATCGCCAGCGCTGGCAGGTCATGCACCAGGCGCTCGAGCGCCACCTGCCGGAGACTTTGATCCCGGCCACCTTCGGGGGCTCGTGCTTCTGGCTCACCGGCCCGGCGCGGCTGGATGCCGACGAGTTGGCTGGCCGGGCACTGGCGCAGGGCATCATCATCGAGCCCGGCCGCGTCTTCTTCGCCGCTCCCGAACCACCTGCCAACCATTTTCGCCTGGGTTTCTCGTCCATCCCCGAAGATCGCATCGAGCCCGGCATCGTCGGCCTGGCCGAACTCATGCGCGACCAGCTCCGCTCCGCCGCCTGAGAAATGCGGGTCAAAGGCTGAAATAGCGGGCCTGCGGATGGTGCACGACGAAGGCGGACGTGGACTGCTCCGGGTGCATCTGGCCTTCCTCGCCGATGACTATTCCCAGCCGCTCGCCACCTAGCAAGTCGAGAAGCCGGCGCTGATCGGCAAGGTCGGGGCAGGCGGGAAAGCCGAACGAGTAGCGCGCGCCCCGATAGCCCTGGCGGAGAAGTTCCTCCGTCTCCGCGGCGTCCGCATCGGCGATACCGAGCTCTGTTCGGATAAGTTGGTGCACGTACTCGGCCAGGGCCTCCGTCATCTCGGCGGCGAGGCCGTTGAGATATAGATAATTCTGATAGCGGTCGGCTTCGAACCATTGCTGCATCACCTGGCCCACCCGTTGGCCCATGGTCACCGCCTGAAGCGCGATGATGTCCCTCTGCCCGCTGTCGGCGGTGCGGAAGAAGTCGCTGATGCAAAGACCGTCCGCCCGTGCCTGCCTGGGGAAAGCGAAGCGCGTGGCCTCGGTTTCTGCGTCTTCCCCGAACAGCACCAGGTCATCGCCTTCGGCGGCGCAGCGCCAGAACCCATAGGCGGCCTTGGGCTGCAAAATGGCCTCATGCTCGCAGGTCTTGAGCAGATGCTGCAGGATCGGCCGGGCTTCCTTGAAAGCCCACTCCCGCCACTGCTCGGCCGAACGGTCGCTTGATTTGAAGCCCCAATGGAAGCGAAACAGCACCGCTTCGTCGAGCAACGGCACCAGGGTCCGCGGCGCTATCTCCTCGATCACACGGCTGCCCAGAAAGGGCGGCTCGGGCACCTTCACCTGGGCCTGCAATTCGGCCCGGCGCAGGCGGATTTCCTCGAGGTCCACGGGCCGCGCCTGCTTCGCCGGCGCCGGCCGGGACGGCCTCTCGGGCTGTGCCTCGCGGACCTCCGTCAGGTGATCATCGAATTCATCCTCGACCACCATGTCCATGAAGCGCAGGCCGTCGAATACGTCGCGGGCGTAGACCACGCGCCGGCACTCGTAGGCCTCGGCGCAGTCCTCGTCGACAAACCGCCGGTTCAACGCCGCCCCGCCGACCAGCACCGGCAGATCCATGGCCTGGCGGGTCATTTCCTTGAGATTCTCCCGCATCACCAGCGCCGAAGCGAGCAGCAACCCCGACATGCCGATGGCGTCGGCACCATGTTCGTCGGCGGCTTGGATGATGGCATCGATGGTTTGCTTGGAGCCCAGGTTGACGACCCGGTAGCCGTTGTTGCTGAGCAGGACATCGACCAGGTTCTTGCCGATATCGTGGACGTCGCCCTTTACCGTGGCCAGCACGATGCATCCCTTGCCGACATTGCTGGCCCTGTCCATGAAGGGTTCGAGACAGTTCACGGCGGCTTTCATGGTTTCCGCCGACTGCAATACGTAGGGCAGCGGCAACTTGCCTTCGCCGTAGAGGTTGCCGACCGACTTCATGCCGTCGAGCAGGACATTGTTGATGATGTCGAGCGGCGTCCGGTCCTCCAAGGCCTCGGCGAGATCGTCGTCGAGGCCCGGGCGGTCGCCCTCGATGATGCGTCGTTTCAGCCTTTCCGCCACCTCGGCAGGAGGCTCGGCGCTGTCGCCGCCGCCCACCGCGCGCCCGGCAAAGCGGGCGGCGAACGCGGCCACATCCGGGGCGGCGGCGAATATGAGCTCGCGGGCCGCCCGCGCGTCGTCCGCCTCCAGTTGCAACACGGGCAGGGTGCCTGCGCTGTCGACGATGGCCGCGCTCAGGCCGCGTTCCGCCGCCTCGTGCAAAAACACCGATTCCAGCACCTGCCGGGCCGCCGCTTCGAGGCCGGCCGAGACGGCGCCGATTTCCAGCACCACCTGGCAGTCGGGCAACTCGCCGCGAATGGCCGCCACCGCCGCCAGGGTCTCGGGGCAATCGCCATCGCCCACGGGCGCGGCCACCGGGTCGATGAGAAGATCGGCCGCCGCCAGGCCGTGAACGCCGCAGGCCAGGTCATGGAGCTCCCGGGCCAGGCCGAGCCTGTCCCCGGCGCTCGGCGCCGGGCCCTGTTGGTCGCTGGTGCGGGCGATGACGGCACTACCGAAGCGGCGGGCGAGCCGCAGGCGCTCGGCGGCCGTTTCCTGGCCCCCGGCGAGATCGATGGCCTTGATCACCGCCTTGCCGCCATAGAGTTTGAGGGCCGTTTCCAGGACCTCGGCATCCTCGGAAGCGACGACCAGCGGCGCCGCCACCGCCGTCCGCAGGTGGTCCACCAGGGCTGCCATGGCGCCGGCCTCGTCGGCGCCGGCGAAAGCGGTGCCGACCTCCAGGGCCTGGCTGCCGGCGCGCTCCTGGCGCCGCGCCAGGGCGACGCAGGAGTCCCAGTCGGCGGCCTCCTGGGAGGCGCGAAAAGCTTCCGAACGGGCGGCGTTGCACTGTCCGCCGATGGCCAGGACGCCGTCATCGCGCCCCAGCGGCAGCCGCGAATAGAGCGAGGCCAGGGCGGCCACGGGATAGATCCGGCGGCGCACGGCGGCCGGCCGATGGCTGCCACGGGGTGCGCGCCGGCGCAGCATGGCGTCCAGCGCCGCCAGGTGGCCGTCGCCGGTGCCGCAGCAGCCGCCGACGAAGGTGACCCCGTCGCGTTCGATGAAGCGCTCCATCCAGGTCGCCAGCTCCGCCGCTTCCAGCGGATAATGGGTGCGGCCCTCGACCAGTTGGGGCAAGCCGGCGTTGGGCTGGACGCCGATCAGTCCGGGCCAGTTTTGCCCCAGCCATTCGACGTGCGGCGCCATCTCCTGGGGCCCGGTGGCGCAATTGAGACCCATCATCGGCACGTCGAGGGCCGCCGCCGTCGTGGCCATGGCGGCGATGTCGCTACCCACCAGCATGGTTCCATTGGTCTCGACGGTGACCTGCAGCAGGATGGGGAGATCCTTGCCGGCCTCCGCCAGCGCCCGCTTGGCGCCGTTGACGGCGGCCTTGACCTGCAGGGGGTCCTGGCAGGTGATGATCAGGATGGCGTCGACGCCGCTGGCCATGTGGCCGGCGCACTGCAGGACGTAACCCTGCTCCATGGTGTCGTAGTCGATATGTCCCAGGCTGGGCAGTTTGCTGCCCGGACCGATATCGCCGAGCACGAAACGCGCCCGCCCGTCACCACGGAAGGCCTCGACCGCCTCGCGGGCCAGCTCGCCGGCCTCCTTGTTGAGGGAAAAGGTCTCCTCGGCCAAGCCGAACTCGCCCAGCGTCACCGGATTGGCGCCGAAGGTGTTGGTCTGGATCATGTCGGAACCGGCTTCCAGGAAGCCCATGTGGATGCCGCGGATGACGTCGGGGCGGTAGCGGGTGAGGATGTCGGTGCAGTTCTCAAAGCCCCCGAAATCCTTTTCCGCATCCAGATTGAGCGGCATGACGCTGGTCCCCATGCCGCCGTCACAGAGCAGAACCCTGTCCGCCAGGATATCGAGCAGATGCGGCATGGGCTGACCTCGCTTTTCACGGGGAAACGCCGGCCAACATACGCCGGGCCGCGGCAATTGAGGAACCGCAAAAGAAACTGATAGGTTCGTGCATCGCTTAGGGAAGGGGAAGGACCATGACGGACGCTGCCAGCCAGGGACCACTAAGCGGCCGTCGGGTTGTGGAACTGGGATCGACCGTGGCGGCGCCCTTTTGTGGGCGCCTGCTGGCCGATTTCGGAGCCGAGGTCATCAAGGTGGAACCCATCGACGGTGATCCGCTGCGCTCCATGGGCCGGCAACACCAGGGAAAATCCCTCTACGCCGCCAACATCTTTCGCAACAAGCGGCTGATATCGGTGGATCTGAGAACCCCTGACGGTCAGGAGATCGTGCGCAAATTGGCCGCCGCCTGCGACATCCTGATCGAGAATTTCCGCCCCGGCAGGCTGGAGGAGTGGGGCCTGGGCTATGACGAGCTCTCCGCCCTCAACCCCGGTATCATAATGGTCCGCATCTCGGGCTACGGCCAGACCGGTCCGTATCGTACGCGCCTGGGCTACGGCGTCACCGCCGAGGCGGTCAGCGGTCTCAGGGAAATCACCGGCGATCCGGACCGGCCGCCGCCGCGCATCGCGATTTCCCTGACCGACGACATCACCGGGCTTTACGGCGCGCTGGGTGCCATGATGGCGCTTTTGCATCGCCAGCAGACGGGCCAGGGACAGGTCATCGACGCGGCGCTTTACGAAGGCGCCTTCAGTTTCATGGAGCCCCACATCCCGGCTTATTCAATGCTGGGTGAGGTGGCGAAAAGGGCCGGCTCGGCGCTACCGAACCATTCGCCCAACAACCTCTACCCGACGTCGGCCGGCGGCTATATCCATATTGCCGCCGCCAATCAGGGGACTTTCCGGCGCCTGGCCAAGCTCATGGGATCCCCGGCCCTGGTCGAGGACCCGCGCTTCGCCACCGGCATCGAGCGCGGGCGCAACGCTGACGAGTTGGATGCCATCGTCGCCGCCTGGACGGCTGACAAGGATCTCATGGAGTTGGAGAAGCAACTGGTCGAGGCCGAAATCCCGGCCGCCCGCATCTACTCCGTTGCGGACATCTTCGAGGACCCCCATTTCCGCGCCCGCGACATGCTGCTCGAGATGCCGGACGCGGATTTCGGCCAGGTGACGCTGCCCGGCATCGTTCCCAAGCT
This sequence comes from Alphaproteobacteria bacterium, assembly GCA_030740435.1. Classification (NCBI taxonomy): domain Bacteria; kingdom Pseudomonadati; phylum Pseudomonadota; class Alphaproteobacteria; species Alphaproteobacteria bacterium. The sequence goes on from JASLXG010000198.1 coordinate 27,425, forward strand.
CTCGCAAACACCGGGAGGGGTGCGCTGGACGGGACGGCGGATCGGCGAGGACACGCGTGCCGTGCTGGCTGAGATTGCCGGAATGTCGCAAGACGAGATCTCAAGCCTGGAAACGGCGGGGGTTATTTTCTGCGGCTAGCGGGAATCGAGCCACGTCGTGTGGATGCGGCTGGCGAGGAAGTCGGGGTGCTCCAGGATCCAGCGGTGGAAGGGGATGGTGGTGTGGACGCCGTCGACGCCGAAACCGGCCAGGGCGGTCGCCGCCCGGGCCACGGCGTCATCGCGGTCGTGGCCGTGGACGACGAGCTTGCCGAGCAGGGAATCGTAATAGGGTGGGATCGAATAGCCCTCGAAGACATGGGAATCGAGGCGAACGCCTGAGCCGGCCGGTGGCCGCCAGCGCTCCAAACGGCCCAACGAGGGCATGAAACCGTTGGCTGGATCCTCGGCGTTGAGGCGGAATTCGATGGCGTGCCCGGCGATTTTCGGCCGGTCCTGGGCGAACGAGAGCGCCTCGCCGCCGGCGACCCGCAATTGTTCGGCCACCAAATCGAGGCCGGTTACCATCTCGGTGACCGGATGTTCCACCTGAATGCGGGTGTTCATTTCGATGAAGAAAAATTCCCGGCTGTCTGTGTCGTAGATGAACTCGACGGTACCGGCGCCGACATAGCCGATCTCCCGGGTCAGCGCCTCGGCGGCCTCGCACATGCTGGTTCGGATGGCCTCGTCGAGCACCGGCGAGGGGGCCTCCTCGAGCAGTTTCTGATGGCGGCGCTGTAGGCTGCAGTCGCGCTCCCAGAGATGCCGGGCGTTGCCCTGGGAATCGCCGAAGACCTGGACCTCGATATGGCGGACGGTGGGAAAGTAACGTTCGAGATAGATGCCACCGTCGCCAAAGGCAGACGCCGCCTCGCCGCTGGCTTGCGCGAACAAGGCCTCGAAGGGGTCGCTTTCGCCGACGATCCGCATACCCCGCCCGCCGCCGCCCGAGCGCGCCTTTAAAAGCAAGGGGAAACCGATATCCGCCGCCGCCTTGGCCGCCTCGCGGCCGTCGCTGAAGGCCTCGCCTGAGCCGGGAGGCACCTTCAATCCGTAGCGCTCCGCCGTTTGGCGCGCCGCCACCTTGTCGCCCATCAGGGCGATGGTATCGGCCGAGGGACCGATGAAGGTCAGACCTGCATCGGCGCAGCGGCTGGCGAACTCGGCATTCTCGGCCAGGAAGCCGTAGCCCGGATGCAGGCCGTCGCAGTCGCGAGAGCGGGCCACGTGCAATAGCGCAGCGCTGTTGAGATAACTCTCCGAGCTCGGTGGCGGGCCGATGCAAACGGCGCTGTCGGCCGCCCAGACATGCGCCGAGCCTGCATCCGCCGTTGAATGCACCGCCACCGTCTCGATATTGGCCTGGCGGCAGGCGCGCACGATGCGCAGCGCGATCTCGCCCCGGTTGGCCACCAGGATCCGTTGCAGTCCTGGCTTTTTGCGCCCTGCCGCCACCTAGGTTCAGAGCTCCGGGCAACAGAGCGGCGCGCAGTCGGCAGCACGTTGCAGCGGCGCCCCGGTGCGGGCCTGCAGGGCCCCGAGATCCATGCCGTCGAGCATCTCGCGCACCACCAGCCCGTCGTCGCCCACATCGATTAGCGCCAGATCGGTGAAGATGCGCTTGACCACGCCCGGCCCGGTCAGCGGCAAGGTGCATTGGTCGAGGATGCGGGGCTGTCCGTCGGGGTCACTGTGCGACATCAGCACCCAGATGTTGCGCGCCCCGGCGGTCAGGTCCATGGCGCCGCCCACGCCCGGCGGCTGGCTGTTGTCTTCGAGGCTCCAATTGGCGATATCGCCATGCCGCGATACCTGGTAGGCGCCCAGCAGCCCGTAGTCCAGATGGCCGCCGCGGATCATGTCGAAGGCCTCGGCCTGGTTGAAGATGGCGGCCCCGGCAAGCAGGGTGACCGGTTGCTTGCCGGCATTTATGAGGTCCCAGTCCTCCTCCCCCTCGGGCGGTCGCGGCCCCATGCCCAGGAGGCCGTTTTCGGTGTGGTAGAGCACTTCTTTGTCGGCCGGCATGTGGTTGGCTACCAAGGTCGGCAGGCCGATTCCCAGGTTGACGTAGCTGCCGTCCGGAATCTCCCGGGCCGCCCGCCAGGCGATCTGATCGCGGCTCAGGGGCTGGCTTCGGAGCCCACTCATCGGCGCTCTCCCGTAGGCACCACGCGGTCGACGTAGATGCCTGGTGTCACCACCTGTTGGGGTTCGATCTCCCCCAACTCGACGATCTCGCGAACCTCGGCGATGCAGAGGTCGCCGGCCGCCGCCATCATGGGATTGAAATTCCGCGCCGTGTGACGATAGGTGAGATTTCCCCAGCGGTCTGCGCGGTCGGCCCGGATCAGGGACACGTCGGCCCGCAGGCCATATTCGAGGACGCACTCGACGCCGTCGAAGGTGCGAATCTCCTTGCCTTCCGCGAGCCGCGTGCCGATGCCGGTGGGCGTGTAGAAGGCGGCGATGCCGGCACCGCCGGCCCGGATGCGCTCAGACAGCGTGCCCTGGGGGACCAGCTCGAGCTCGATCTTTCCCTGGCGGTAGAGATCGGCGAAGACCACCGATCCCGCCGTCCGCGGAAAGGTGCAGATGACGCGGCGCACCCGCCCCTTGGCCATCAGGGCGGCCAGGTCCTGCTCGCCGCTGCCGGCGTTGTTGGCGATGACGGTGAGGCCGCTGGCCCCCTGTTCGACCAGGGCGTCGACCAGGTTGACCGGATTGCCGGCGGTGCCGAAGCCGCCGATCATTACGCTTGCGCCATCGCCGATGTCGGCAACGGATTCGGCAATGGATGCCATCCTCTTGTCGATCATGGGCCCGGCCTATCCCGGCGCTATTTCCACAGCTCGATCTTCAGCGCGCCCTTTTCGATGGAGACGTGGGGCAGCGTGGAGGTCGAGGCGATTTCGCGGATCAATTGGAGATCCGGCGATTCGCCAGGGGCGTGGTCAGGACCTTCCGCCGCCGCCGCAACGATCTCGTCGACCAGGTTGTCCGGGAAGGCCTGGCGCAACAACAGCTCGTCCTCGCCGGCGGCGGGGTAGCGCCGGCGCAGCCCTGGCAGTGTGGCCTCGGGCTCTCCACCATAGGGCAGGATGGTCTTGGCGCCGTTTTCCATGATGCGGTCCAGCACCTCGGGCGCCACCGGTGCCAGCAGCTTGCCGTAATGCCCCAGCGCATATTTCTTGACCTCGTCGGGAATTCGTTTGTAGCGCTCCCCCTCGATGACGTTGAGGGCGGCCTGGACGCCGATGAACTGGGAGAACGGCGTGACCTGGATGGGCCAGCCCAGTTCCTCGCGCACCCGGGTGCTTTCGCTCAGCACCTCGTCGACCTTGTCTCCCAGCCCGGCCGCCTCGAGCTGGGCCACCAGGTTGCTCAGCACCCCACCCGGCACCTGATGGCCGAAGTTGGAGGCGTCGAAATCCTGGGGCCGGCCCAGCGGCTTGTCCTCGGCCAGGGCGATGGCCTCGAAATGCCGGCTGACCTCGTCGATCAGGCCGTCGTCCAGGTCAACATCGTAACCGAGATAACGCAGGTTGCGCGCCGTGGTCTGGACCGACGGTGGGGCGTTGCCGTCGGCGATGGGCGAGATGCAGGTGTAGAGGTGGTCGACGCCCTGCTTCACGGCCTCGATCTGGGTGCGCTGGGCCAGGCCCACCAGGTTGTGCACGTGAAGGCCCAGCGAGACCTCGCCGATTTCCCGCTTCAGCGCCGGCACTAGGGTGGCGGCGCGCTCGGAGGTCAAAATTCCGCTGGTGTCCTCGATCATCAGCGCATCCACCTGGCAACGATCGAGGAACTCGCGGGCCTTCTCGACGTAAAGCTCGTCGGTGTGGATGGGGCTATCGCTGAAGATCAGCCAGCCCGTGGTGTGGGCGCCCAGCTTCTTGGCGTGCAACAGGCTGTCGACCAGGTTGTCGAGATCGTGCAAGCCGTCGAAGGCGATGAAGCGGTCGATGCCGTTGGCCATCAAGCGCTCGACCCAGAGGCAGGCGATGTCGGTGGGTTGCAGCTCGAACGAGAGCGCGCATTTGCTGCGGATCAGGGCCTGCAAGGGGGTTTTGGTCATGCGTTGCTTGAGCGCACGCAGGCGGGCCCAGGGGTCTTCGGCGAGGAATCGCACGCAGGTATCGAACTGCACCGCGCCCATGACCTCGATCACATCGAAGCCGGAGCGGTCCATCTTTTCCGCCACCGGCAACATCATGGGCGTCGACATGCGGGTCGCCCACAGGCACTGATGGCCGTCGCGCAAGGTGGTGTCGACGATCTTCACTGCCGGCATCAGTCGGGCTCGATCAGGATCAGCGGCTGGTCGTAGGCCACCAGGGCGCCGTTCTCGACCAGGATTTCCTTGACCGTCCCCGAGACCCCGGCGGCGATCGAATTGAAGAGCTTCATGATCTCGATCAGGCAGACGGTGTCATCGGCCGCCACCCTGTCGCCGACCTCGCAGAACGGCGGCTCCTGGGGCGCGGGCGCGCGGAAGACGGTCCCCACCATGGGCGCGGAAACCACGAATAGGCCCTCGGGAACCGCCACGGGCGGTACTTCGACCTGAGCCGCCGGGCTCGCCGGGCTCGCCGGGCTCGCCGGGTTCGCCGGGGGGGCGCCGGCCAGCGGTGCCAGGGGGCGGTTTTTGCTGGCCCTGATGCGCAGGTCATCGAACTGGATATCGACTTCTTCGTAGGCCGATTCCTCGACGATCTCGAGGATGCGTTTGATGTCGCTGATGGTTGTCGGCATGTCAGGGCGGCCCCGGTGGGTACTAGTCACCGCGAGTGTACATGGTTTTGTTCGGCATCTACTTTTCGAGTTTCATGTCCGAATCGGTCAAGAGGAATTCCTGGGCCATAATCAGTTCCATCAGGTGTTCAGCCAGCTCGATCTGCGCCGATTTCGCGCCCGCGCCCTGGGCCGCTGAAAATTGCCCTTGCCACCAACCGAAGAGGCTGGCGAGCATGGCCTGGTCGAGAACCGGAACCGCCAGCGCCACGCTGTTGCACAAGTCGCCATTGCCGCCGAGCAGGGCGGAATCCATGTCGAACATCTCGGCCGTGAGGGAGAGCGACGGCCGTTCGGGCGAGGACCGCGTGCCGCGGCTGATCACCGTGCCCTGGGCCTTGTTGAGCAGCACCCTGCTGCCGGCCCGGATGGTGCCGAAAAGCGCCACCGACCCGGAAGCGGGGAGAGGGGAATCGTAAACGTACATTCTGGCGAATTGAAGCTGCCCTATGGTGAATTCGGATCGGTAGGTGTCTCCTTCCACGGACAGGCATTCCACCTCGATTTTCTTCCCCTCGATCAATTCGAGCAGCAAGTCGGAACCGCTGAATGTCGATTCCGGGTCCTTGCTTTCCTGGTCGGCGAAGACCAGCGTATCGACCAGGCCCAGGCGTTCGTTGGGGGCCGGGCCGGGAAAGCCCTGGATGCCGTTGAGCCAGATCTTTTCCGCCCGCGTGAACACCCCCCGTTCCGCCACCGGCACCACCAGCATGGCCGACGAGCCGGAGATCGGCGCCTGGTAGGCAATGGTGACGACGTCGACGTCTTGGGATGTGTTCCGGCCCAGCTCCGCCGCCGTCACCACCTTGGCCTGGCCGGCCTCGATGCGGGCGTTGATCAGGGCGATGTCCTTGCCGCCGGCCGGCATCAGTTTTCCCCTGAATCCCAGTCGGGGGTGATGGCCTCCGAGATGTGCACCACGCGTTGGCCGAGTCCAAAGCGTTCGATGTTGTCGATAAGCTGGATCAGGCATCCCGGGCAGCCGGTGACGACGACATGGGCCTCGCTGCGGGCGATGGACTGGACTTTGGTCGCGGCGATCTGCCGTGAAAGCTCTTGGTGCTCCAGGCTGAAGGCGCCGGCGAAACCGCAACAGCCGTTGTCGTCCGATTCAATGAATTGTTCGCCGAAGACGTGGCGCAGGATTTGTCGCGGCTGATGGCGCACGTCCTGGTGAAAGGCCAAATGGCAGGGTTCGTGGTAGGTCACCCGGGTGCCCTCGGGCAGCGCCGAACGGAAGGGCAGGGGTTTGAATTCGGCCAGCTCCAACAACAGTTCCGAAATGTCGCGCACGGCGCCGCCGAAGGCTTCGAAGCGCTCGCGCTCGGCGTCGCTGTGCGCCAGGTTGCCGGCCCAGCCTTCCTTGAGGGTGGAGCCACAGGTGGCGCATCCGGTGACCACCAGGTCGGCCTCGAGAGCGGCGAAAACGTCGAGGTTATGAAGCGCCATGCGGCGCGCTGTTTCCAGGTCGCCGGCGGCCAGCAGGGGAATGCCGCAGCAGCTCTGATCCTGGGCATAGACGACCTCGACACCCAGGTGGTTGAGTGCGCCGATCAAGGCCTTGCCCACTTCCGGGAAGCTGAACTCGGTGGCGCAGCCGGGGAAGAAAGCGACGCGAAGGTGGCGATCCTCGCTGCCCTTCGCGGGCGCATGGATGTCGCCGATCTGCTCGCCCAGGAACTTGCCGGCGATAGCGGGGAAGTGCCGCCCGCCCAGGCCCGGGAAGAACCAGGGCAGATGGCGGATCTTGCCGGCGGCCTCCGACGGCAGGTGATGGATCTTGCCGTCCGCTTCGCGGCTCGTCGGCAGCATCCATTGCCAGCGCGCCGCCGTCCGCAGCGCCTTGGCCAGGCTTTCCTTGTCCTTCATCAGCCTGCGGAAAAGGGTTCTTTTGACCATGGGCAGCCCGTTCTGGCGCACCAACTCGGCCCGCGCCGCCATGGTCACGACGTCGGTGCGGATGCCGTGCGGGCAAACCGTGGTGCAGCGCCGGCAGAGCAGGCATTTGCTGAAACGATCCCGAACTCCCGCGATCAGTTCGTTGTGGTCGTCAAGCACCTCCTTGAGCAGATGGTTGCGCCCTCGCGATACGTAGTTCTCATCGGGCTCCCTGGCGTAAACCGGGCAGGCCTGGAGGCACAGGCCGCAGGCCACGCACTTCTCCGCCTCGTCGCGAATGCGTTCTATTTGGGCCAGGCTAGGCATCGCTCTCAGAGGTTCCAGTGTTTCATTTCCAGGGAAGAATCGTTGAGCAGGAAAGCGCCTTCATCCATCAGCTCCTTGAGGTACTCGGTGAGGATCTGGGCGCGCCGGCGGTTGGACTGGCGGAACAGCACCGGAATCCGGCGCCCGAAGGCCGGGATGTCGCCGATGCTTCCCTGGGGCACCTGCCCCTTGCCGGTAAACGCCCCGCCCAGGCAGTTGGCCGTACAGGCACCGCAGGCGACGCACAGGCTCTGGTCGATTTCCTTCTGGCGCCACGAGATCGCTCCCATGGGGCAGTAATATTCGGCCGGGCACTGGAAGGCGCAATGGATGCAGCGCTCGGCCAGGAACTCGACCTCCAGGGGGGCGCCTTGCCAGAGATCGGCGTAGGTGGCGTTGACCAGCGGGATGCGATCGCCGATGTCGGCGATCTTGAGGGCGATGTTCTCGTCCAGGCACCACGACAGGTCGGCGATGACCTCGGCATCGGTGATGGGAAAGGGCACGGCGATGCCGTTGGTCACCTCGACCCCGAAGCTGGTCTTGAAACCGCCCATGAACTCCGGATCCATGCCGAACATGTCGGCCGCCAGCGAGATCGCCCGCATTCCCGGAGTGCTGCGCGTGCCATAGCCGATCAGGGTTCCCGGCACCTTGTTGACGAGGATTTTCATGCCCGCCTTGAGGACCTTGGCACGGCGGTCGTTTTCCAGGGGATTGAGCTCGCCGCTGCCGCTCGCCGTCATGCCCTTGAGCCGCGGCATCGGCCGGCAGGCGAATATCGACTTCGGATTTTGGCGATACGAGGGATGGTCGTTGACGTTGGCGAAGGCCGTGTAGTTCTGGTAGTCGTTACGGAAATTGTAGAGGCGGGCGAAATCGAGATCCTCGATGGTGAACGATGTCAGGATCGTCCGGTCGTCCGTGGTCAGGCATTCGACCTCGATTTCCCGGCCCTCGACGATGTCGCGCAAAAGGTGGCCGCCGCCGTAGCGGCCCGGATAGTCGACGCTCTCCTCGGTGCCGAAAATCACCGTATCGACTTTGCCCGTGCCTTCGGCGGGGTGGGAGCCGGGAAAACAGGGGACGCCGTTCAGCCACATCCGCTGGGCTCGGGCGAACGCGCCCGCGGCGGCCACCGGGATGACCAGCATGGCCGAGGTTCCCGACATGATGGCGCGGGTGGCGGTGGTCACCACGTCGACGTCCGAGACCTTGAACTTGTAGCCGTTCCTGACCTCCTTCTTGAATTCGCTGGCCGTCATGACGACGGCATCGCCGCGCCTCAGCTTGGCGTTGATCTCGGCGATGGTCTTGGTTTGGGAAGACATCAGTGCGCTCGCTCAACCGGCCAGCTCGATTTGGCCCCAGGCCGCCAGCTTTCCGCCGGCCACGATGACGACGCCGTCAACGCCGATCTGCCGAGCCCGGGCGACGCCGACGGCAAGATCGGCCGGCCCTTGGACGACGTTGGCGACGGCGGTGGCGGCGGCATCGGCCAGCGCCGCCGAGGGCGCCACCGCCATCACCGCGTCGGCCCGGCCAAAACTCAGCGAGGGGCCCGTGGTTCCCGACGAGGTGCCTATGCCAAGGGCCTCGGGTGATGGCGGCAGGGCGATGCGCATGCCCTCGAATTCCGAGTCCTCGGCCAGCAGCAGCATCTGCCTCGGGGCCAGGGAGCGGACGAAGATATCCCCACCGTTCTCGACGATGACGTCACGGCTCCGAGGCCCGAGCTCGCGGCCGACGAATTCGGCGATGGCCCCGGCCACGGCCGCCATCGGTCCGACGCCGGCCTGGGCACCGGCGGCGATCATGGCGCCGACGATGTCAGGCGCCGCCGCATCGCGCTCCAGGGGAACCAGGGCCCTGGCGAAATTCGGATGGCCGGCGATGTATTGCTCGATTCGCGCCCGGTAGCGCCGCACCAGGGTGTCGGCGCGCTGGTCCAGATCGACCATCGCCGAGACCAGGATATCCGTCTCCTTGACCCGCACCCGGGCCGCCACCAGATCGCCCGAGGCCACGGCCTGGCGATAGGCCGCGGCGCCCAGGGAGGTGGGCGGGAAGCGCCCATCAGCGCTCGAAGGGCTTGATCTCGACATCTCCCATCTCGCGCAGGCGTTTCTCGTTGAGGGCGAAGGCGATGTCGGACGGGCGCCCGAAGAAGATCGTCTTCATGGTGCAACGGGTGGCGCAGGCCGGCCACAGTCCCTGTTCCAGGCGGCCGGCACAGCTGTCGCACCAGGCCTTGCCAGTCCAGCGCTGGCGGCTGGAAGGACAGGTGATCCAGAAATTGTAGTCGTCTTGGTACTGGCACGGGGTTTCGCAGTGCCGGCAGGCCAGCGGCAGCACGAAGGTCGGACCGCCGTCGTCCCCGGCCACCAGGATGGGCCGGAAGGCGCCGTGTTCCAACTGGCAGGCCAATTGGCAGGCGCCGCAGGCGATGCAGCGGTCCAGGTCGACCATCATGACTAGCTCGTCAGGATCGCAAAGTCCCGGGTCGAAGGTCTCCTGCCCCATTTGCTGGCCGACGAATACGAGCTTCATGGGCGCATTCCTCCGGCCTCGAGGAATTCGATCAGCCGGTGGCGCGCCTCTTCCCCGTCCTGCTCCGGCCGGCGCACCAGCACCCGGGCAAAGGGATCGGCGGCCCTGGCGAACAGGGACCGCGGATGGAAGGCGTCGAGACCGTGCGGGCACCAGACCACCCGGGGATCGAGGCGGCTGTCGGGGCACGAGGTGCCGCTGATGCGACCTCTTTCGTTCTCGACAACCACCGGCTCGCCGCTGCCGATGCCCAGCAGCTTGGCGATTCGCGGATGCAGCCGCACCGGCGGCGGCGCCGTGGCGCGGTCCACGTCGGAGACGAAAAACCCGAAGTCCCGGATGGCATCGACCAGCACCCCGGTGGTCAGCATCAAGGGCATGTGGTCGTCTTCGTCGTCGGCGTCGCGGCCGGCTATGGCCGGATAGCCCACCTTGCCCGTGGGCGTCGGGAAGCGCCGGTCGCTTAGCGGGTAGGCCCGGCGGCGGCGGAACAGGATGTTTCGGCCGCGCACGTCGCCGCGGCCGAAGCGGTCCTCCTCGAAGTCGAGGTCGCCCTCGTCGACGGAGGGCCACAAGAGGCCGCCCGGCGGGTTCTTTTCGGGATCGAGAGCCGCCACCGAGGCGGCCCGGGTCAAGGGGTTTCGCTTGAGGAAGAAGTCGGCGGCGGCCCGGGCATCGACGCCGCCGTCGTCGCCCAGCCAGGGGAGGGCAGCCGCCAGCCCGCAGGCGCCGGCCAGATCGGTCCAGAATTCGAGCCCCGAGCGGCATTGCTCCGGCGCTTGTGCCACGGCGTTGCACCATTGCAGGGCGCGGCCGTTTCCCGTGGCCACCAGGGCGGAATGCTCGAACCAGGAACTCATCGGCAACGACACCTGGGCGCGCTTGCGGGTGTCGTCGGCATAGGACGAGAGATGCACGACGAAGGGAATCTTCTCGAAGGCCTGCCGCGTTTGCCGCCCGCCGGCCAGGTCGGCGTAGGGGTTGCCGTGGCAGATGGCGGCGCCGACGGCCGTTGCCGGGTCGAGAAGAATCTCTTCCAGGCTACGCCCCGGGGCGGTGTTTTGCGGCGCCGAAAACGGCGAGGCGCTCAGCAGGTTCAAGCCGCCGCCGGGAATTCCCAGTGACCCCCGCAGGCAGACCAGCGCCCCGGCCAGGCACAGTTCCTCGTCCGAGAGGAATTGCCGCGTGCCCCAGTCGGCGGCCAGAACCTGCAACGGTTTGCTGCGCCCGATCAGCCCGGCCGCCTCGAGCAATTGCTGCGCCTCGAGCCAGCAGTCGGCGGCCACGCGGTCCGGCGGGAACAAGGCTACCTCCCTTTCGAGACGGCCGAAGTCCATGTCGTCGAGAGAGTTCCGGTCGATCCCGTCCTGGCCATAGAGCAGGTGAATCAAACCCTTGAGCGCCGTGGCGTGACTGCCCGGTTTGACCTGCAGGAACAAGTCAGCCTTGGAAGCCGTCATGGTTTCCCGGGAATCGATGACGATCAGGGCGGCGCCACGGTCGCGGGCGTCGATCACGGGTCCGAAGGTGATGGGGTCGGAGGCGGCCGGGTCGGAGCCAAGAACCACGATGCAGCGGCTGTTGCACCAGTCCCGTGGCGAATTCGTCAGCAACTGCGACGCGGCAACGCCGAACATCTCGCTGATCTTTCCGCTAGCGCCGAAAGGGCTGGGAAAAGATGTATAGGGATTGTTGGGAATGGCCAAATTCTCACAGAACCAGGCGCCCGCCAGCAGGTGATCCGTGGGCGCCGTTTCCGATCCGAAGACGAAAATCGATTCCTTGCCGTGCTTCCCGGCAAGCCGCAGAAGGGCTTGAGCGGTGAACTCGATTGCCTCCGGCCATGCCACAGTCTTGAACGGCGCGTCCGGGCTTTCCCTGATGCCGAGTTCGGTCAGCCTGTGCGGGTTCTTCAGGTGATAGAGGCCGAGCAGGCCCTTGGGGCAGAAAGACCCCTTGTTGGCGGGGTGGTCCTCGTCGCCGAAAACATCGACGATCTCGTCGCCCTTCAGGAAAACCTTGATTCCACATCCCGCCGGACAGCCGCAGCAGGTCGTCCTGCGCAGCGTGTCGTAGGGCCGAACAGATTCCTGCTTTTTGCCGAGGGTCGTCCGGGTTTGCTTTGCCACAGCGCTCATTTCACAAGTCTTGTGGTCTTTCACTTAAGCTCGATCCTGCCGCTTCGCCGGATACTTGGCAAGCCAGCAGGGGCGCCGTCCCCGCAACAATCGGGGCCTTCGAGGAAGACCACAATATCTCTAGGGCAAATTCCGTTGGACGTTCGGCAAGGCAACACCTAATCTGATGGGTATCGCTGACGTCATTTTACTTGCGGTTGAGATTGGTTTTTCTCACACGGTAGCGTCGGCGTTCGTTGGCGAGGGGAGCGCGCAACGAAGACAACACCAACAAACAAGGGGCCGATGCCATGAAAAAGATACCGGAGTTCGTCAGCACCAAGGAATCCGCGGCCAAGGTAAGTCGCCTTTCGGAAGAGGTTCTCGACACCACAGAAGATCTTGAGGTCAAGCTGTCGGGGGTATCTCGGCGCGATTTCATGCGCATCAGTTCGCAATACGGCATGACGGCGACCTATGCCGCCGCCGCGGCCATGGGTGGGATGTTCTCGGCCGAAGCCCTGGCCCAGACCGCCAACACGAAGTACCAGAAGAAATTCGCCACCAAGGCCAAGCATGTCCTGAAACAGGGCTCCGTGTTCCGCTGGGAGCATACCAAAGTGCAGCGCGCCGGAATCTGGGAATTCTGCCAGGATCTCGAGGAACGGACCGACGGTGAGATCCGGGTCGAGATTCTGCCCGGAAATTCGGTCTGCGCCGAGCCGGTCTGCATTCAGAAAACCATGCAGGGCGTGCTCGACATCGGCACCTCCTCGACGCAGAACGCCTCGGGCATCGTGCCCTGGCTGAACGCCTTGGATTTTCCCTACATGTTCCAGTCGGCGGGTCAGATCTATCACTTCCTCTTCAACCCGAAATCGGAGCAACTGTTCCGCAAGGTCTATCGCGAGAAATACAAACTCGAAACGCTGTGGTCGCTCTGTGAAATGCGTCAGCTTTTTATGGGCATGAAGTGGAAGGACAAGCCGCCGATCACCAACATCGGCATGCTGGCCGGCACCAAGAACCGGGTGACCAATACCCAATTGGGCCGCATCGCCATGCAGCTGATGAAGCTGAACCCGGTGCCGGTGGCCTGGGTCGAGACCCTGGACGCCATGAAGTCGGGCCTGATCGACGGCATGGAGACCTGGACCTCGGCCTGCACCGCCTTCAACATGGCACCGGTGGTGTCGCAGTACGTGGGTCTGAAGTTCATTCCCGGCACCGAGCATTCGGCGATCCGGGTGCAGACCCTGGACAAGCTCGGCAGCCGCCTCGCGGAAGAGGTCATGGAAGCCGGCTACCAGGCCCAGGCGAGGGTCATGTACAATAACGAAGCCGGTCTCGTGACGATCTCCGGCGAAACCCCGCATCCCTCGCCGGACAGCATTTTCGGCAAGGCCGGCACGGTGATGAACTTCTTCTCGGACGCCGCCCTCAAGGAAGCCGAGGAGATCGCCAGTCCGACCCGGCCCGAATACAACAAATGGCACGAGAAGCTCAACAAATTGGGCGGCTACGATGTCTACAAGGAGATGTTGCCGGTGGTCCGCGAATATCCCAAGGACAAGCGGGCCATCGATGTCGAGCCCCGTCGTTGGTGGAAATCAGCCTAGGCACTATGGCGGAAAGGGAGGGCGCCCCAGGGCGCCCTCCCGAGTCGTTTTGAAGATGGCGGCGGGCTGATTTGACGCCTTGAGCCGGTGCCGGACGCGGCGGCCGTTAGGCTCGTTGTGGAAATCGATCAACCGCCTACGAAGGGAACGGGATCATGCCGACAAGCGTCAGGAATGCCTTGCGCTGGCTGGACCAGAATCTCGAGAAAACGATCCTGGTCAGCGCCTTCGCTGTCTGTGCCGGAATCGTCGCCGTCGAAGTGTTTCGGCGCTACGTCTTCAAGCTGCAGGCGCCCTGGAGCACGACCATTCCGTCCTACCTGTTTCTCTGGCTGACCTGGATCGGCGCCGCCTATTGCGTGCGCATTCGCACGCATCTCTGTTTCGGCGAAATTCGTGACCGTTTGGCGCCGTTTTGGCAGTTCGTCCTGATCCAGAGCGATTACGCGCTTTATCTGGTTTTCGGCCTGGTGGTGATCTACTGGTCCTACGACCTTGCCGCGCTGCACTACAACATCGAATCCATTGTCCCGGGCACCGACGACCTGCCGAGCTGGATTTTCTACAGCGCCACGCCCCTGGGCTGGGGGCTGCTGCTGTTTCGCGTTGCCCAGAACGTCATCGACGACGTGCGCGATTTCCGCGCCGGCAAACCGCCCCAGGTGCGCGGCACCCTGGCGATCAGCGATTGAGGGGGCGGATCATGCTGACATTATTGATCAGTTTTCTGGCCATGGTGTTCTTCGCCCTGGGCACGCCGATCCTGCTGGTCATTGGCCTGTGGGTCGTGGGCATGCATTTGGTCTTCGAATTTTCCTTGGCCAACCTGGGCGGCACCATGTTCGAAAGCCTCAACAGCTACGCCCTGTTGGCGGCGCCGCTGTTTATCCTGACCGGAGATCTCATCAGTGCCGGCGGCATCGCCAGGCGCATGTCGGATTTCGCCATCGCCCTGCTCGGCTGGTTGCGCGGCGGGCTGGGCATGGCCTCGATCGGCGCGGCCGGCATGTTCGCCGCCATCAGCGGCTCGAACTCGGCGACCACGGCCACCATCGGCTCGATCACCTATCCCGCCATGGTCGAGAACAACTACGAAAAACACTTCTCGGCCGCCACCGCCGCGGCCGGCGGCACCGTCGGCATCATCATCCCGCCCAGCATCCTGTTTATCGTCTACGGCTATTTGATCAGCCTGCCGATATCCGAATTGTTCCTGGCCGGCATCATCCCGGGGATCATGATGGTGGTCGCCATGATGTTGGCCTGCCACCTGGTCAGCCGCAAGCACGGCTATGGCCACATTGCCCGCTTTCGCTGGACGCTGCTTTTCAAAACCTTTCCCGGGGCCGCCATCGGCGGCATGGCCATTGTCGTTGTGCTCTATGGCATCTACAGCGGCATCTGCTCGCCGACCGAGGCCTCGGCGGTGACGGCTGTCTACTGTCTTCTTGCCGGCCTCTTCCTGACCCGCGAGACCAAGTGGCGCAACCTGCACAAGATCTTTTTCCGCTCCGCCATCATCGTCGGCATCCTGATGCCGCTGGTCGCAGTTTCCATCGTCATGCAGGAGATTCTCTCGGTCATGGGCGCCAAGGCCTTCCTCGAGGGCGCGCTGCAACAATTGGGCGGCTACTACCCCATCCTGTTCGCCATGATGGGCATGATCCTGCTGGCCGGGACGCTGCTGGAATCGGTGCCCAATACCATCATCCTGGCGCCTATCTTGGCGCCCATCGCCGCCACCATCGGGGTCGACCCCTTCCATTTCGCGGTGATTTTCCTGATCGGCGACGCCATCGGCTTCATCACGCCGCCCTATGGCTTGAACCTATACGTGGCCTCGGGGATTACCGGCCTGCCCTATTTCAGGATCGTCCGCCGAGTCATACCCTATCTGTTGTCGCTGCTGGCAGTTTGGGTGATCGTGGCCCTGATTCCCATACTGTCCACCTTCATGGTTCAGTTCGCCGGCCTGGCCGGAGCCGGCTTGACGGAATAAGGAACGCGGGCTAGCCCGTCTTGGACCGGCCAATTGGGGCCAACTGGTTCTAACGGCCGGGCTCTCCCGGGGCCACCGTTGGGCTACACTCGTTGCCCCCACCCCAGGAGAAATCCCATGACCCGGATGACGACCGAGGAAGCCTTCGTGAAAGTCTTGCAGATGCATGGCATCGAGCATGCGTTCGGCATCATCGGCTCGGCCTTCATGCCGATTTCCGATCTCTTCCCCAAGGCCGGCATCAAATTCTGGGACGTGGCGCACGAGACCAACGGCGGCATGATCTGTGACGGCTACACCCGTGCCAGCGGCAAGATCGCCATGGCCATCGCCCAGAACGGGCCCGGCATCACCAACTTCGTGACGCCCATCAAGACCGCCTACTGGAACCACACGCCGATGCTGCTGGTGACGCCCCAGGCCGCCAACAAGACCATCGGCCAGGGCGGCTTTCAGGAAGTCGAGCAGATGGCCGTCTTCAAGGACATGGTCTGCTACCAGGAAGAGGTGCGCGATGCCTCGCGCATGGCGGAGGTTCTCAACCGGGTGATCGAGAAGGCATTGCGGGGCTCGGCCCCGGCCCAGATCAACGTGCCGCGTGATCTCTGGACCCAGGAGATCGACATCGAGCTGCCCCAGATCGTGCGCATCGAACGCCCGGCCGGCGGGGCCGCGGCTCTGGCCCAGGCGGCACAGCTGTTGTCGGACGCCAAGTTCCCGGTGATTCTGTCAGGTGCCGGCGTGGTTCTCGGCGATGCTATCCCGGCCTGCCAGGCTTTGGCCGAGAGGCTGGATGCACCGGTGGCCAGCGGCTACCAGCATAACGACAGCTTCCCCGGCAGCCACCCCCTGGCGGTCGGCCCGCTGGGCTACAACGGCTCCCGCGCGGCCATGGAACTGATCGCCAAGGCCGACGTGGTCCTGGCCCTGGGCACCAGGCTCAATCCCTTCTCGACGCTGCCCTGCTATGGCCTGGACTACTGGCCCACCGAGGCCAGCATCATCCAGGTCGACATCAATTCCGACCGCATCGGCCTGACCAAGAAAGTAAGCGTAGGCATTTGCGGCGACGCCAAACTGGTGGCCGAGCAGTTGTTGGCGGGCCTCGCACCGAGCGCCGGCGACAAGGGGCGCGAGGAACGCCAGGCGCTCATCCATCAGAGCAAATCGGCCTGGCTGCAGACACTGAGCTCCATGGACCACGAGGACGACGATCCCGGCACCACCTGGAACGCCGATGCCCGCGAGCGCGATGCCGACCTGATGTCGTCCCGCCAGGCCTGGCGTGCCATCCAGGCCGGCCTTCCCGAAAACGCCATCATCTCCAGCGACATCGGCAACAACTGCGCCATCGGCAATGCATATCCCACGTTCGAGGAAGGGCGGAAATACCTTCCGCCCGGCCTCTTCGGGCCCTGTGGCTATGGTTTCCCGGCCATCCTGGGGGCCAAGATCGGCTGCCCCGAGGTGCCCGTGGTGGGCTTCGCCGGCGACGGCGCCTTCGGAATCTCGATGAACGAAATGACCTCGTGCGGGCGCGACGATTGGCCGGCCGTCACCATGGTGGTGTTCCGCAACTACCAATGGGGGGCCGAGAAGCGCAACTCGATCCTCTGGTACGACAACAATTTCGTCGGCACCGAGCTCAATCTCGACGTGAGCTACGCCAAGATCGCCGAGGCCTGTGGCCTGAAAGGGGTGCAGGTGACGACGTCAGGCGATCTCACGGCGGCGCTGCAAGAGGCCTGCATGGCGCAACAGGGCGGCACGACGACCTTTATCGAGGTCCTGCTCAACCAGGAACTCGGCGAGCCCTTCCGCCGCGACGCCATGAAGGCGCCGGTGGTGGTGGCCGGCATCGATGCGGGCGACATGCGGCCGCAATGAGCGAAACCATCCTGCTCGACCTGGCCGGCCTGCCCTCGGGGTTCAAAGACATCGAGCACCTGGAAGAGGTCATGACCCGGCCGTCCGCGGCCCTGGTCGACGACTTGGGGGCGCTGGATGGCGATATTTTGATTCTGGGCGTCGGCGGCAAGATGGGGCCGACGCTGGCCCGCCTGGCCAGGCGCGCGGCGCCCGATAAGCGCGTCGTCGGCGTCGCCCGCTTTAGCGAGCCCGGGCTGCGCGAGCGCCTGGAAAGCCAGGGCATCGAGACCGTCGCCTGCGATCTGCTCGACCGCCAGGCCGTGGCCGCCTTGCCCAAGCTCGAAAACGTCATCTTCATGGCCGGGCGCAAGTTCGGCACCTCGGGCGCCGAGGAGATGACCTGGGCCATGAACGTGCTGGTGCCGGGAATCGTCGCCGAGGTTTTCGCCGGATCGCGCATCGTCGCCTTCTCCACCGGCTGCGTTTATCCCTACACGGACGTGCTGCACCAGGGCTCGCGCGAAGACGACGGGCCCATGGCGCCGGCCGGCGAATACGCCAACTCCTGCGTCGGCCGCGAGCGCACGTTCGAGTATTTCTCCCGGATCCACGGCACGCCGGGCCGCATCATCCGCCTCAACTACGCCATCGACATGCGCTATGGCGTGCTCCACGACGTGGCGCTGAAGGTCCGTGGCGGCATCCCCATCGACGTGGGCATGGGGCATGTCAACGTGATCTGGCAGGGCGATGCCAACAGCCAGGTGCTGCGGGTCTTGCGCCACTGCACGAGCCCGCCCCAGCCCCTCAACGTCTCGGGCCCCGAGACCATCAGCATCCGGGCGCTGGCGCGGCGTTTCGCGGATCTCCTGCAAAAACCCGCCGACATCGTCGGCCACGAGGCGCCCAGCGCCTGGCTGGTCAACACTGGCAAAGCCAGTGGCCTATTCGGCTATCCCGCGATTTCGCTCGAGCGCATGACCTCCTGGGTTGCCGACTGGCTGGGCCGCGAGTTGCCGACGCTCGACAAACCAACCCACTTCGAGGCCCGTGACGGAACGTACTAAGTTATCCGAGGTGCGGCTGACAACCGCCGACGCCGCCGAGGCGGTGGCGCTGTCGGCCGAGGCCGGCTGGAACCAGACGGTCGACGACTGGGCCCTGATGCTGGATTTCGGCCACGGCTTCGGCCGCCGCCGGCACGGCCGCCGGCGCGGCCGGCTTTTAGCTTCGGCTGTCGTGCTGCCCTATCCGCCGTTCGCCTGGATCGCCATGGTGCTGGTAACCAAGGACTGGCAGCGCCGCGGTATCGCCACCGAACTCTTGCGCACCTGCATCATCGATGCCCAATCCCACGGCCTGGTACCCGGCCTCGACGCCACGCCGGCCGGCAGTCTGGTCTACCGGCCGCTGGGATTCGCAGACGTCTACAGCCTGACCCGCATGCGGGCCGAGGCGGTGGCCGGGGTGGTGGCAGCGGCAGGCTCCCAAGGCCCGATCCGCGCCATGACAGTGGCCGATCTCGACGCGGTGGCGGCCTTCGACCGCAAGCTCTTCGGCGCCGACCGGGGCCAGGTGCTCAGGCACCTCTTCGCCCGCCAGCCCGGCCGCGCCTTCCTGGCCGAGGCGCACGGTGGGGTCAGCGACCCTGTCACTAGTGACCCTGTCACTGGCTACGTGCTGGCCCGCGAGGGCCGCGAGGCGACCCAGATCGGGCCGCTGGCGGCCCCTGATCGGACCATCGCCTGCGCCCTGGCCGCCGCCGCCCTCGAGGGCCTCGAGGGCCCCGTCTACCTCGATGTGGGCGACCGCCACGCCGGCTTCAGCGCTTGGCTCGGCGCGGCGGGCTTCGCCCCCCAGCGCCCCTACACCCGCATGATCATGGGCCGCGCCGAGCCCTACGACGACGCCCACCGCCAATATGCCATCGCCGGCCCGGAGCTGGGCTAGCTAGGTCTCCGTTTTTCGGGACTCAGTTTCGTCCAGAAACCCACTCCGACCCCAGTTTCTAGAAACCCACTCCGACCCCAGTTTCTAGTTTCTGATCGCTGGCCCGGAGCTGGTTGAGCTAAACGAATCGGCACCCGTGGGCCGCCCAAAAAAAACCGGCCACCCGGAGGCGGCCGGCCGGTCAGCCCGGGGGGGGAGGGCCAACCTAGAACAACGTTGGCGCCCTACTTGGGCAGCTTGACGCTCTTGTCGATGAATTCGTTCGAGTAGTGCTGGGTCACGTCGAAGGGCTTGGCCAGGTAGGACTTGAAGATCTCGTAGGACTTGGCCATACGGCCGGGGTCCATGTAGCCGAGCCCCACGCCGGTCGAGATTTCGTCGGTCATGAGCTCCTTGACCAGACCCCAGTTGGCGGTCTCGTTGGCGGCTTTCAGGCCCTTGTTGGCCTTCACCAGGGCCTGGATGCAGGGCGCCGCGTTGGTGGCGCAGGCGTGGAAGGCCTTCTGCGTCACCTTGACGAAGGCGGCCACGGCGGCCCGGTTGCCGGCCAGGAATTTGCCGTTGGCGATGATCGAGTTGCCGTAGGGGTTGACGCCGTGGGCCTTGCCCGAGACGTAACCCATGTCGGCGCCCAGCTTGGCCTGGAAGATGTGGTGGATGTTGTAAAAGGACGTGGTGACGTCGATCGAGCCCGAAAGCAGCGCCGCCAGCTTGGCGTTGGGCTTGATGTTGACCCAGGTTACCGATTTCACGCCGATGCCGACGTTGGTGGCGAAGGCCGGCCACATCTGGCGGGCCGCGTCCCAGGGCGGGTTGCCGATCTTGCGCCCGGCGAAATCCTTGGGCCCCGAGATGCCCTTCGATTTGAGCCAATAAAAGCCGTAGGGCGAGTTGGCGTAGACGTTGTAGACGGCCACCATCTTGCCGCCCTTGGCGATGGCGGCGAAGACCGGCGGCATGTCGGCGAGACCGATCTGGGATTTGCCGATGCCGGTGCGCTGGGCCGAGAAGCCCGAGCCCTTGCCCTGCTCGATGTTGAGATCGATGCCGGCCTTGGCGTACCAGCCCTGGCTCTGGGCATAGTAGTAGGGCGCGTGGTCGCCACCGGCGATCCAGTTGAGAATGAAGTTGACCTCGGTGGCCGCGCCGGCGCTGCCGGCCGAGCCGGCCGCAAACGCAAAAACGACCGCAGCCGCCGCTGCGCTCCTCAGCAGATAAGCCATGTTCCCCCTCCCAAGATGTTTCCGGATCCGTTTGCTCAGCTTACCCGTTGACGCCGCCCGGTACATCTTCTATTTGGAGTAACCATTCGGTTACATAACAACGTATAGGCCGCCGCATGCAGGCTGTCAACAAGATACCGGGGCGACGCGGCGGCGGCAGGGCCGGCTCACGGCGCCAGCCCGAAAAAACCCGCCAGCAGATCCTCAAGGCGGCCCTGGTGGAGTTCTCGCAAAAGGGCCTGGGCGGTGCCCGCGTCGATGCCATCGCCAACCGCGCCGACGTCAACAAGCGCATGATCTATCACTACTTCGGCAACAAGGACGAGCTCTTCAGCGCCGTCCTGATTCACGTCTACGAGGCCTTCCGGCAATATGACGCGAGCCTCACGGTGGCCGATTTGGATCCCGTCGAGGCCATGCGCAAGCTGGTCGACTACACTTTTACCTACGTGCTGGAGAATCGCCATTTGGTGGCGCTGCTCAACAGCGCCAACCTGCACGGCGGGCGGCACTTGCAGAATTCGACCCGCATCCGTGAGCTCTATTCGCCGCTGATCGACATGATCGCGGCGCTGCTGCTGCGCGGCGAGCGTAGCGGCATCTTCCGCACCGGCATCGACCCGGTGAACCTATACATCTCAATCGCCAGTCTGGCGTATTTCTATTTCTCCAACATCCACACCCTCTCGGCCGTTTTCGGCCGCGACCTGGAGGATCCGGCGATGATCGAAAGCCAGCGCCACCACGTCGTTGAACTGGTGCTCGTTTCGCTGCGCTCGGGCGATAGTAACTAAGCAGTTACTTCCCCATTGACTCCTGTCCGCTTTTGGCGATTATCGGCATCGCTGCGAAAAAAAGCTTTGCCTTTCAGCAGGAGGACATCGTCATGGGCCAGCACAAATCGGATATTCCCGCCGAGGTCATGGAGGTGTTGTGGCAAGGCTGCGTCATTCCGGCCCATCCCCTGGCGCTCGACGCCGAACGCCAGGTCGACTTCCGCCGCCAGAGAGCGCTCAGCCGCTACTACCTCGATGCCGGCGTCGGCGGCCTGGCCGTCGGCGTCCACACCACCCAGTTCGCCATCCGCGACCACCGGCTCTATGAGCCCGTGCTGGGCTGCGCCGCCGAGACCGTGGCGGACTGGGCCCAGCGGCCGGTGCTGATGGTCGCCGGCCTCACCGGCCGCAGCGAACAGGCGGTGGGCGAGGCCCGCTCGGCGGTGCGGCTGGGCTACCACGCCGGGCTGCTCAGCCTGGCCGCCTGGAAGGACGTGCCGGAGCCCGAGATCATCGAGCACTGCAAGAGGGTGGCCGAGGAAATCCCGCTGTTTGGCTTCTACCTGCTGACCGAATGCGGCGGTATTCCCTTGTCGGCCGATTTCTGGCGCCGTTTCGCCGAAATCGACAACGTCATCGCCATCAAGATCGCGCCCTTCGACCGCTACGGCACGCTCGACGTGGTGCGCGGCGTGGTCGAGGCGGGTGCCGAAGATCGCATCGCGCTCTATACCGGCAACGACGACCACATCGTCGCCGATTTGCTCACGCCCTTCACGCTGAAGCGGGGCAACGAATCCGTCACCGTGCGCATCCGCGGCGGTCTGCTGGGCCACTGGGCCTTCTGGACCAAAAGCGCCGTCGAGATGCTGGCCCGCATCCACACCGCGGTCGATAGCGGCGCCATCGATCCCGAGGTTCTGGCCCTGGACGCCATGGTCACCGAGGCCAACGGCGGCATCTACGACGCGCCCCACGAGTTCGCCTCCTGCGTCCCCGGCGTGGCCGAGGTGCTGCGCCGCCAGGGCCTGCTGGAGACCACGCTTTGCCTTAACCCGGACGAGGTGCTGGCGCCCGGCCAGCTCGCGGAAATCGACCGCGTGCTGGCCAGCTACCCTGAGTTGGGCGACGACGCCTTCGTGGCCGCCAACCTGGAACGCTGGCTGGGCGAAGGCGATGAGGTCTTGCGGGCCACCGGCACCGGGGACTGAAGATGGCAGCCAGCGAGGCCGTTCTGCATCCTGCCATGTTCCCCGAGAGCTTTGCCGACGAGGACCATCTCGAAGATTTCATGTCGACGCCCTCGCAGGCCCTGATCGACGACCTGGCGGAACTGGACGGCGACATCGCCGTGCTGGGCTGCGGCGGCAAGATGGGGGTGACGCTGGCCCGCATGGTCAAGCGCGCGGCGCCCGACAAAAGGGTTCTTGGCGTCTCGCGCTTCAGCGAGCCGGGCCTGGAGCAGAAGATGGCGTCCTGGGGTGTCGAGACGCAGGCCTGCGATCTTTTGCAGCGCGATGAAGTGGCGGCCATCCCCAAACTGCCCAACATCATCTACATGGCGGGCAAGAAGTTCGGCACCGAAGGCGCCGAATCCTTCACCTGGGCCATGAACACCTTCGTGCCGGGGCTGGTCGGCGAGGCTTTTCCCGAGAGCCGCATCGTCGCCTTCTCGACCATCCTGGTCTACCCCTACTCCAACGTCCACCACCAGGGCTCGGTCGAGGGCGACCCGCCCTATGCCACATCGGGCGAATACGCCAACTCCTGCGTCGGCCGCGAACGCACCTTCGAATACTATTCCCGCACCAACGGCAACCCAGTGCGCAACATCCGCCTGGCCTACTCCATCGACATGCGCTACGGCGTGCTGCACGAGGTCGCCGGCCAGGTCTTCCGTGGCGAGGCCATCGACATCACCACCGGCAGCGTCAACGTGATCTGGCAGGGCGATGCCAATTCGCAGATCGTGCGCACGCTGCGCCACTGCACCAGCCCGGCCACGCCGCTGATCGTCTCGGGCCCCGAGACCATCAGCATCCGGGCCCTGGCCCATTCCTTCGGTCGCCGCCTGGGCAAGGAGCCCAAGTTCACGGGAGCCGAGGCCGAGACCTGCTGCCTGGTCAACGCCGGCCACTCCGCCGACCTCTTCGGCTATCCCATGGTGCCGCTGGAACGCATGGTGACCTGGATCGCCGACTGGGTGTCGGGCGACAAGCCGAGCTGGAACAAGCCCTGCCACTACGAGGTGCGCGACGGGGTTTTTTGAGGCCAAGGAGTTTCATGCGTCACTCCCTCCTAAATGACGCAGCCCCGCCACCATGCCTCGCCATGGTGGCGGGGTTTTTTTGCCGCTCGGCGGCTATTTAGTATATTCGCCACGCCATGCCGCTCCATCGCACCGACCTTGATCCCGAGAGCCTGGCCCTGTTGCGCCGGGGCGCCGTGATTCCGGCCCATCCCCTGGCGCTCGATGCCGGCCGCGACCTCGATACCCGGCGCCAGCGGGCGCTCAGCCGCTATTATCTCGATGCCGGGGCCGGCGGCCTGGCGGTGGGCGTTCATACCACGCAGTTCGAGATCCGTGAGCGCGGGCTTTATGAACCGGTGCTGGAGTTGGCGGCCGAAACGGCGGCGGATTGGTGCCGCCGGCCGCTGTTTCTGGTGGCCGGCCTGGTTGGGCTTACCGACCAGGCGGTAGATGAGGCTCGGACGGCCGTGGCGCTGGGCTACCAGGCCGGCCTCTTGAGCCTGGCGGCCTGGCGGGGCGCCGGCGAGGACGAGATCGTGGCCCATTGCGCCCGCGTCGCCGAGGAGATCCCGCTGGTCGGGTTCTATCTCCAGCCGGCGGTGGGGGGCGTGCTGTTGGCGCCCTCGTTCTGGCGCCGCTTCGCCGCCATCGACAACGTCGTGGCCATCAAGATCGCGCCCTTCAACCGCTACCGCACGCTGGACGTGGTGCGCGGGGTGATCGAGGCCGAGGCGCAGGATCGCATTACGCTGTACACCGGCAACGACGACCGCATCGTGCTCGACCTGTTGGCGCCTTTCCGCCTCAGGCACCAGGGCCGCGAGGTCGAGGTGCGCATCCGGGGCGGTCTGCTGGGCCATTGGAGCGTCTGGGTACAAAACGCCGTGCGTTTGCTCGAACGCGCCCAGGCCGCCGTTGCCGCCGGGCCGCTGGATCCCGAACTCCTGGCGCTGGACAGCCAGGTCACCGACTGCAACGCCGCCTTTTTCGACGTGGCCAACGATTTCCGCGGCTGCATCGCCGGCTGCCACGAGGTGCTCAGGCGCCAGGGCTTGCTGGCCGGCACCTGGTGCCTCGATGCGGACGAGGGCCTGAGCCCTGGCCAGGCGGCCGAGATCGACCGCGTGCTGGCGGCCTATCCGCACCTCAATGACGACGACTTCGTGGCCGCCAACCTGGAACGCTGGCTGGCCTCGCCTGGCCAAACCCTCTAAAGTCGCCGGCCGCATGGAAAAGCTCTCCGAAAACCTCCGGCGCTACGTCCTGATCGTCGCCATCCATCTCGGGGTGGTGCTGGTCTGGTACCTCTTCGTGGTGATCTGGGAGGTGCCGGAGTTCGTCATGCCGACGCCGGCCGACACTTTGATGTCGCTGGGCGAAGACTACAACTGGCTGCACAACACCATGATCACCGCCGGCGAGGTCTTCGGCGGCTATCTGCTGGCGGTGGCGGTGGGGGTGGGGCTGGCGCTCTTGTTTTCATGGTCGCCCAAAGTGGACCGGCTGTTCATGCCCTTGATCGTCAGCCTCAACATGATCCCCAAGGTGGCGCTGGGGCCGCTTTTCATCGTCTGGTTCTCCTATGGTCTCGGCCCCAACATCATCATCACCTTTTCCATCTGCTTCCTGCCGGTGCTGATCACCACGGCCCGGGGGCTGAGGGAGGTCGAGCCCGACCTCATCGACCTGGTGCGCTCGCTCAGGGGCTCGCGCTGGCAGATCTTCACCAAGATCCAACTGCCGGGCTCGCTGCCCTATGTCTTCTCGGGCATGAAGGTGGCGGTGGTGCTGGCCGTGGCCGGGGCCATCGTCGGCGAATTCATCGCCTCGGAGGAGGGGCTGGGCTACCTCATGATGCAGGTCCAGGTGACGCTGGATACCGCCGCCATGTTCATGGCGGTGCTGATGATCACCCTGGTGGGCGTCGTGCTCTACGGTCTGGTGCTGCTGCTGGAGCGCCTGTTCGTGGTGCAGGACGCGCGGGTCGAGTAGGCCGTGCAGAGCACCTCCCGCCAGCCCTTCATCCAGCTCTCCGGGGTGCGCAAGGTATTTCCCACCCGGGGCCAGGAGTTCGTCGCCGTCTCGGACGCCACCTTCGACGTTTTCGAGGGCGAGCTGGTGTCGCTGGTCGGGCCCTCGGGCTGTGGCAAGACGACGCTGTTGAAGATCCTGGCCGGGCTTTACCAGCCCGACGGCGGCAGCGTGCGCATCGGCGGCAACGGCGGCGACTTCGATCCGGCCCGCGATATCGGCATGGTCTTCCAACAAGCGCTGTTGCTGAAATGGCGCAGCATTGTCGACAACGTGCTGTTGCCGGCCGAGATCCTCGGCCTCTCCATGCGCGAAAGCCGCGAGCGAGCCCTTGATCTCCTGGACATGGTGGGGCTGGCGGAGTTCGCCCAAAGCTATCCCCACGAGCTTTCCGGCGGCATGCAGCAGCGCGCCGCCATTGCCCGATCGCTGGTCCACGATCCCAAATTGATCCTCATGGACGAGCCCTTCGGGGCGCTCGACGCCATGACGCGCGAGCGCATGAACCTAGAGTTGCTGCGCATCTGGCAGCGCGCCGGCAAGACCATCGTCTTCGTCACCCACGGCATCCCCGAGGCCGTCTTTCTGGGCACGCGCGTAGTGGTGCTGACGGCCGGTCCGGCGCGCATGGCCGACCTCATCGAGATCGAATTGCCGCACCCGCGGACGCTCGATCTCAGGACCCACGAAGCCTTTGGGGACTACACCCGCCGGGTCTATCGCCTCTTCGGCATGGAGTGAGCTATGAGCGAACACCGCCTGGGTATCATCATGAACGGCGTCACCGGGCGCATGGGCAGCAACCAGCACCTGGTGCGCTCGATCCTGGCGATGCGCGAGGCGGGCGGCGTGACGCTCGACGACGGCCGGCGCATCATGCCCGACCCCATACTGGTGGGCCGCGACCTCGACAAGCTCGAGGCCCTGGCCGTTGCACACGGCATCGAGCGCTGCACCAGCAACCTCGAGATCGCCCTGGCCAACCCCCAGGATACGCTTTATTTCGACGCCGTGACGACGCCCCGGCGGGCCGACAACCTGCGCGCCGCCATCCTCGCCGGCAAGGACGTCTACTGCGAAAAACCCAGCGCCGCGACGCTCGAGGAAGCCCTCGACGTTTACCGCCTGGCCGAGGACGCCGGCATCCGCCACGGCGTCGTCCAGGACAAGCTCTGGCTGCCCGGGATGCTCAAGCTCAAGGGCCTGATCGACGAGGGCTTCTTCGGACGCATTCTCTCGGTGCGCGGCGAGTTCGGCTATTGGGTCTTCGAAGGCGACGACCAGGCCGCCCAGCGGCCCTCGTGGAACTATCGCAAGGACCAGGGCGGCGGCATCATCCATGACATGCTGTGCCACTGGCGCTATCTGCTGGATGGCCTCTTTGGTGGGGTCAGGCGGGTGAGCTGCCTGGGCGCCACCCACGTGCCCAGGCGCTGGGACGAACAGGGCGAGGCTTACGACGTCGATACCGATGACGCGGCCTACGCCACCTTCGAGCTCGAGGGTGGTGCCATCGCCCACTTCAACAGCTCCTGGTGCGTGCGCGTGCGCCGCGACGATCTGCTGACGCTGCAGGTCGACGGCACCGAGGGCTCGGCCGTGGCCGGGCTCAGGCACTGCCGCATGCAGTCGCGCGCCGCCACGCCCAAACCGGTGTGGAACCCCGACATCGACCAGCCGATAGATTTTTTCGCCGGCTGGCCCGAGGTGCCGGAGCCGGAGAGCTACGAGAACGCCTTCAAGGCCGAATGGGAGCTTTTTATCCGCCACCTCTACGGCGACCAGCGCTTCCCCTGGGACCTCCATGAGGGCGCCAAGGGCGTGCAGTTGGCCGAGCTCGCCCTGCAGAGCTGGGAGGAACGCCGCTGGCTCGAGGTGCCCGAGCTGGAGACGTAGGAGACGCAGGCTTGCCGACGATAGATCTGCCGCTGGCCGATGGTGGCATCGAGAGTTACCTCACCGGGACGCCTGGTGACTTTCCCCGGCCTGACGCCCCTTTCAACCGCGTCGCCTACGCCGCCGTGCACGTCGTCGCCGATCCCCTGGCGGAGGTCGACCCCTGGCTCGGGGCGGCGCTCGACTGGGAGGCCACGCTGGCCTATCGCCGTTACCTTTGGGACCTCGGCTTGGGCGTGGCCGAGGCCATGGACACGGCCCAGCGCGGCATGGGGCTCGATTGGCCGAGCGCGCTCGAGCTGATCAAGCGAAGCGTGGCGCAAGCGCCGCCGGGGGCGCTGCTGGCCTCGGGCGCCGGTACCGACCACCTCGCGCCAGCGCCCGGCGTCACCCTCGACGACGTAATCGCGGCTTACGAACAACAGTGCGCCGCCGTCGAGGCGGCCGGCGGGCGGATCATTCTCATGGCCAGCCGGGCCCTGGCCGCCGCAGCCCGCGGCCCCGACGACTATGCCAAGGTCCTGGGCCGCATCCTGGGCCAGGTTCGCGAGCCCGTGCTGATCCACTGGCTGGGCGAGATGTTCGATTCCGCCCTGGCCGGCTATTGGGGGCACGACGATATCGATCGGGCCATGGCTGTCTGCCTCGAGGTGATGGCCGAGCACGCCACCAAGATCGACGGCATCAAGGTCTCGCTGCTCGACGACGTTAAGGAAATCGCCATGCGCCGGCGCCTGCCCGAGGGCGTGCGCATGTACACCGGCGATGATTTCAATTTTGCCGCCCTCATCGCCGGCGACGACCAGGGCTCGAGCGATGCCCTCCTTGGCATTTTCGACGCCATCGCCCCGGCCGCCTCGGCCGCGCTGGCGGCGCTGGCGGCCGGCGACCGGGGGCGTTACGACGAGATCCTGGCGCCTACCGTGCCGCTGTCGCGCCACATCTTCCAGGCGCCCACGCGTTTTTACAAAACCGGCGTCGTCTTCATGGCCTACCTCAACGGCCACCAGGACCATTTCGCCATGCTTGGCGGCCAGCAATCGGCGCGATCGTTGCTGCATCTGGCCGAGCTTTTTCGTCTTGCCGACCGGGCCGGGCTGCTGGCCGATCCCGACCTGGCATGCGTTCGCATGAAGCGCTATTTTGTGCTGCACGGTTTCGGCGAATGATTGCATCTCGGGTAGGGCGCGATGGACATGGAATGGCTGCTCCTGATCGTCTTGCTTGGTAGCGACGATGGCGCGCGCTACGAGCCCAGACCTTATGCCTGCGAAAAGCAATGCATCGCGGCGGCCCAGGAATTCGTCAGGCAATACCCGGCCTTCGAGTGGCGCGACCACCGCCCATCGGGTGATCTGCTGGCGCTGGTGATGCGCCCCTACGTGAAATGCCAGCCGAACAGGATGCCGGACGATTCGGCGGAAGGCGAGGCCGTCGGCAAGTCGACGGCAAGCCGGGCGCCGTGCCCGGTCCCGGCGATGGATTTCCCGGCACACGACAGGGTCGAAGAGGGGCCATGAAATGGCTGCTGCCGGTCGCAGCGCTTGGTGTCGACGGTGATACGCCTTACGATCCCATACCCTTTTGCTTCGGAAAACGAGCACATCGCGGCGGCCGAGGAGTTCATCAGGCAGTACAGGGCATTCGAGTGGCGCAAACACCGGGAAAAGCCAATCGCGACGTTGCCGGTGGTGCGCTCCTTCGTGAAATATGAACCGGAGGTCGGAAAATCATAGGTCCGAACCGCCAGCGCCTGAGCATCAACCAAGCCACGACCATGCCCTGGTCGCTGGCCCAGGCCATCGAGGGCTATGCCCGAGGGGGCGTGCCGGCGATTTCGGTTTGGCGCGACAAGCTGGCGGAAATGGGGCTGGGGAACGCGGCCCGGCGGCTATCCGAATCAGGCTTGACCGTCACCGGGCTCTGCCGCGGCGGCATGTTCCCGGCCACCGACGCAGCCGGCCGGCAGGCGGCGCTCGAGGACAACCGGCGCGCCGTCGACGAGGCCGCGGCCATCGGCGCGCGTTGCCTGATTCTGGTGGTGGGCGGCCTGGCGCCGGGCTCGAAGGACCTGGCCGGCGCCCGGGCCGAGGTCGACGACGGCCTGGCCGAGCTTTTGCCCTATGCCCGCCAGGCCGGCGTGCCGCTGGCCATCGAGCCCCTGCACCCCATGTACGCCGCCGACCGGGCCTGCGTGAACACGCTGGGCCAGGCCAATGACCTTTGCGACCAACTCGGCCCCGGTGTCGGCGTCGCCGTCGATGTCTACCATCTTTGGTGGGACCCGGATCTGGAGCGCCAGATCGCCCGGGCAGGGGCCGGGGAACGTATTTTGGCCTTCCACGTCTGCGACTGGTTGGTGCCGACGCGCGATCTTTTGCTCGACCGCGGCATGATGGGCGACGGCGTCATCGACATCCCCAAGATCCGCGCCTGGGTCGAAGCGGCGGGTTACGAGGATTTCTGCGAGGTCGAGATCTTCTCGCAGCACGATTGGTGGCAACGCGATCCCGACGAGGTCGTGGCCACCTGCATCGAGCGCCTGGCCACGGCGGTGTGAAGCCCGCGCGCCCGCGGCGCCCCGCGCCCGGGGGGGCGGGGGGGGGGGGCGGCGAGGGGCCGGGGGGGGGGGGGGGCGGGCCC
>JASLXG010000199.1 GCA_030740435.1 Alphaproteobacteria bacterium
CGGCGTCGCTGGCCTCGAGGCGGCCGATGCGGATGTTGTCGCGCACCGAGGCGTTGAAGATGACGGGATCCTGGCTGACGTAGCCGATGCGCTGGCGCAGACTTTCCAGGCTGATCTCGCCATGCGCCCGGCCGCCGATGGCGATATCGCCAAGTTGTGGCCGATAGAGACCCAGCAACAGGTCGGCCAGCGTCGACTTGCCGATACCCGAGACGCCGACGATGGCGGTGGTGCGGCCGGCCGGGATGGTCAGATTGAGGCCGGCAAAGACCCGGCGGCCGTCGTCGTGTTCGAAAGCAACGTCGCTGAACTCGATATCGCCGGCCAGGCGTTCCACGGCCTCTCCCTCAGCCAACGCCTCGCGCTCGGGAACGGCCTGCAGCAGCTCGTCCATGAGCAAAAGCGAGGGCAGATAGGAAGCCATCTTCATGCGGCGCGCGATGATGAAGTTGAGGTTGGTCAACAGGCGCTGGCTGACGATGACGAAAAAGCCCAGGAGCGCCACGAATTCCTGGGGCTCGACGGCAAAAAAGCGGCGCAACCCGATCAGGCCGACAGCGAGAAAGAGCACGATGAGAAATTCGGTCGACTGGGGCGGGATCTCGCTGAGCGTACGAAAGGCCGTCTCGATGCGGGTGTGGCGAACCAGGCGCTGGCCCAACTCCGCCGCGCTCTGCCGGTAAAGGGCGAACAACTTGACCTGCAGCACGGCGCCGATGGTTTCCGCCACCAGGGCCGAGATCTCCTGATGGAGTTGCTGGCGCAGGCGGCCGAAATGATAGGAATAGCGGAAGGTGGCGCGGCGCACGGCCCAAAACAGCAGCCCCCCCACCAGCGCCACCACCAGCGTGGCCCGCCAGTTGGCGGCCAGCAGCACGCCGCCGAGCACCAGCGCGAGAATCACCCGGTTGACGAAATCGAGGCCGATGGTGACGGCCCGGGCGGCCCGGTAGGGCTCGACGGCGACGTTATGCACCAGCGTGCCCTGGCGCTGCCGGGCCAGGTAGGCCTGGCGCGACGTCAGGTAGTGGCTGAAGATGCGGCCGGCCCAGTCCTGGCGCAGCCTGAGCGCCACATAGGCCGAATAGCCCCGGGTCAGCACCAGCAGCGCACCTTTGGCCAAAAAGGCCCCGGCCAACAGCATGAGCAGGCCCTCGATTTGGGCCCCGGCGGGAAACAGCGCCCGCAATTGGGCACTATAGCGGGCCACGCCATCGCCCTCGCTGGCGGCGCCCAGCAAGCTGGAGATCAGCGGCAGCAGCAACGAGAGGCCGAAGCTTTCGGCCACCGCGGCCAGCAGCATGACGGCCAACAAAAGCGCCACCAGGCCGCCATGGCCGGCCAGCAGGCGGCGCAGGCGGGTTATCGTCCGCGCTCCCTCGGTCTGGTCCATGGTCTTGCCTGCCATCGCCCTATGCCCGCAAGGTTTGAGACGATTTCCCTGGTTTCTCCAGGTTTGCCAACGTTCCCGGCGCCGCGCCGGCCCCACCTCGGCGGCTTGGGGAAGCTCAGCCGGCGCCGCTCAGGACGTCGCTGGCTATCTTGAGGCGCACTTGCCGTCCCATCAGGTCGAGCAGGATAAAAACGCGCCTTTCGTCGGCTATGCCGTCAAAGAGGCCGATCTTTTGGCAAAATACGCCGTCGCGAACACGAACCTTTTCGCCCTGCCGAAAGCCTTCTTCGCTGCCTAGGCGAATCAGGCCGTCGGCACCTTCCTGGGCCCGGATCTCGGCGATGATGGGGTCCGCCAGCGACGGTGCCCGGTCGCCGAAACTGACCAGGTAGGAAACCCCCGGCGCCGTCGCGATGCGTGGCCGCTGGCCGGCCTCGAGGTCGGCGCGCACGAAGAGATAGCGCGGGAATAGCGGGGCCGCGAGGTAATCCAGGCGGCGCGCATGGAAGCGGCGCTTGCGATAGCGCGGCAGATAGGCCTCGAGGCCACGTTCCTCGAGGTTGTTCTGCGCCCAAACCTCTTCCTGGGCCTTGGTATAGACGGCATACCAGGCTTTCATGCGAGCGCCCCCTCGTCGTCACCGGGGGCCTCGCGCGAAACTCCCAACAGCGCCGGAACCAGCACGCGGTCTTTGGGAAACTCGGCGCTGAGCTCCGCCCAAGCCCGTTGCGGCTGGCGCACGTCGGTAAGAATGATGACCTCGGGCCGCTCCAGCTCGACCACCGCGCCGACCAGGGGCAGGTGCAGAAACTCGCCCGCCGGAGCCCCGGGATCGGCGATGCCGATGATCTCGACTTCGTGCTGCAGGCTGCACAAAAGTGCGATTTCGGCCAGCTCGCCGCTGCCGTAAAGCGCCACGCGCCGGAAGCGGCGTTGGCTGCATTCCGCCAGCAAGGTGTCGCACTGGCTGCGGGCCTGGCGATAGAAGTCGAAGGAACGGCGCAGGTAGCCCCCGGTCAGGCGGCTCTTTTCGGCAAAGCCTTTGGGCGTCAAGTAATAGGCGTAGCGGTTGGCCGGAACCTGGGAGATCTTGATCCAGCCCTTGCGCACGCAGCGCTTGAGGTAGGCGTTGGTCAGGCCCAGGGCGATGCCCAGCTCGCTGGCCAAGGTGCGCTGCGTCGCCCTGGCGTCCTCGTGGACCGCGTTCAGCAGCCCCAGCGTAATACGGCTCTCGCTGTCCGCTGCCGGCGCCGTACCCGGTGAAGCTGTGCTTTCGTCGCCCAAGCCTTGCCTCCGCTTCGGTCCCCGGAATGCCGCCTTGCCTGGCCCAGCCCCAGGACGCCTCGGGGCAAAATAATGGGGCGGCTGTGTTCGCGGCGTGAACATTATCTCGTTCACAGGGTGAACGTCAAGTTTTTTTGTTTCATTATAATGCGTTGAGTGTATACCCTGAACTATCAGGGTGAATAGGCGGGTGAGGTTCCCGAGGCGTTCAACCAGCGAACGCCTTGGGGCAGGCATGGCAGGCGGAATTTAGCCAAGCTAAGCCCTGCGTCAAGCCTATTTGCACCGCCGGGGCATTGATCGCGCCCCGCGAACCATGACCAGATGAAAAATCCGGGGTAAGCTTTCGCCATGTCCCTTGCCTTCAAGTCCCGCTTCGAGATCGCCGGCCGGCCCGTCGGCCAAGGCGCTCCGGTGCTGGTGATCGCCGAGGCCGGGGTGGCGCATTTCGGCGACATGGAACTGGCCCGCGCCCTGGTCGACCTGGCGGCCGAGGCCGGGGCCGACGTCTTCAAGACCCAGGTCTTCGACGCAGACGCGTTGTTTGCCGCCGGCGCCCCCGGCGCTGACACGTGGCGCGAACGCCTGCGGCCGCGCAACCTGAGTCTCGATCAGTTCCAGGAACTGAAGGCGCGCTGCGACGCGGCCGGGCTTTTGTTCATGGCCACGGCCCACGACGAATCGCGGCTGCCCTGGCTGCAAGCGCTAGAGGTGCCGGCGGTGAAGATCGGCTCGGGCGAGCGCAACAACCCCGGGTTCGTGCGAAAACTGGCCGAGTTGGGCAAGCCGGTGGTGCTCTCGACCGGCATGTACGGCACCGACGACGTGCGCGAGGCCCTGGCCGCGCTGGCCGCCGGCGGCGCCGACCGGGTGGCGCTGCTGCATTGCGTGACCAGCTATCCCACCCCCGATGCCGACGTCAACCTGGCGGCCATGGACGCCTTGCGCACCCTGTTTCCCGGACCGGTGGGCTATTCCGACCACACGCCGGACCATATGGCGCTGCTGGCCGCCGTGGCCCGCGGCGCCGAGGTGGTGGAGAAGCACATCACCATCCTTCGCGACGTGCCCGAGGCCCAGGACTGGAAGGTCTCGGCCGGGCCCGAGGATTTCCCCGCCCTGGTGGCCGACATCAGGCGCCTCGAGACTCTGCTGGGACACGGCCGCAAGGAAGCGGCGCCCTCGGAAGCGGCGGGTATGGCCTGGGCGCTCAAATCGGTGGTGGCGGCGGACCAGCTCGAGGCCGGCCGCATCCTGGGCCCCGGCGATCTGGTGGCCAAGCGCCCCGGCAACGGCGTGCCGGCCAGCCGGCTGGAGGAATTCATCGGCCGGCGCTTGCGCCATACCGTGGCCGCCGACAGCGCGCTTTCCTTCGAGGATATCGAATGAGGCGGCTGCTTTATTACGACGTTCTCGGCTATCTGCCGGAAAACAGGGCGCTTCTCGAGATCGCCTTCGAGGTCGTCAGGCTGCCCCATCCGGGCTTTGATACGGATACCGTGCTGGCCGGCCTGGAGGCCTGCTGCGCGCCGCTGGGATTCGCTTTCGATGGCGCCAAGATGGACCGGGCACCCGGACTCCGGGCCATCCTCAGCAATACCACCGGGGTTCCGCACATCGACATGGCGGCGGCGGCCGAGCGCGGCATCGCGGTCTTTTCGCTGGCCGACCAACAGGAGTTCCTGGCCACCATCACGGCCACCGCCGAGCACGCCTTCGGGCTCATGCTGGCGCTGCTGAGAGGCACGCCGTGGAGCCATGCGGCGGCCCTGGAGGGCAAGTGGAACCGCTTCGACTTCGGCGCCCCGGCCATGTTGTCGAGGCTCAGCCTGGGGCTGGTGGGAATGGGCCGCCTGGGCCGCCTGATGAGCCGCTACGGCAGCGCCTTCGGCATGCGGGTGCGGTTTTTCGATCCCTACGTCGGAGCCCAGGACGGCGGCGCGGAAAAGGTCGAAACGCTGGCCCGGCTGGCGGCACTTTCCGACGTCCTCTCGCTCCATGCCCCGGCCAGGGACGAAACCCGCCACCTGATCGATCAGGGGATTCTGGCCGCCTGCCGGCCCGGCGCGGTGCTGATCAACACCGCCCGGGGCGAGTTGGTCGACGAATCGGCATTGCTGGCGGCACTGCGGGAAGGCCGCCTGGCCGGCGCCGCCCTGGATGTTCTGGACGGCGAATACGAGCCCGGATTCCGGGCCGCCGGACATGCCCTGGTGGCCTATGCCCGCGAGCATCGGAACCTGCTGCTGACGCCCCACATCGGCGGCTCGACCGAGGACGCCTGGCGCGAAACCCAGCGCCATGTCATCGAACGCGCCATCGCCCATTTCGGGGCGCCGGGCTGATGCAATTGCAACACGGCATATGCTGGGGCCTGGTGCCGGCGCGGGCCGGCTCGAAAAGCCTGGCGCTGAAGAATTTGGCACCACTGGCCGGCCGGCCGCTGTTGGATTACGGCGTCCTGGCGGCCCGCCAGGCGGGCCTGGAACGCATCGTCTGCAGTACCGACGGGCCCGAGATCGCGGCGCGCTGCCGGGAACTCGGCATCGCTGTCGACGACCGCCCGGCGGAGTTGGCCGGCGACGAGACACCCGTCTTCGAGGTCATCGCCCAGTGGCTGGAGGCGGTGGACCGGCGCCAGGGCGCGGTGCCCGAGATGGTGGCCCTGATACAGCCCACTTCGCCCTTCATCCTGCCGGCCCAGATCAAAGCCACCGTGGCGCTCTTGCGGGCCGACCCGAAGGCGGCCTCGGCCCAGACCGTGATCCCCTGCCCCCACAACCACCACGCCTACAACCAGCGCCTGGTGGCCGGGAACCAGGTCAGCTGGCGGTTTCCGGACGAACGCCGGGCGGCCTACAACAAGCAGCGCAAACCAGAACATTTTCTCTTCGGCAATCTGGTGGTCTTTCGCAGCCGGGAGGCCCTCGACCAGGGCAGCGTCTTTGCCCAGCCTTCGCTGGCCAGCCCGATACCGCAGGCCTACGGCTTCGACTGCGACGGGCCCGACGACTTTCGCCTGGGCGGTTTGATGCTCGAGGGCGGACTGGTGGCGCTCGACCACCTCGGAGATTGACGCCGTTTCGACCAGTGCGTTAGAGAGGGGCGGTCTTGATCTTGGGCGCGAAACGGAAACCATGAAACACGAGCCCCGCATCGCCGTTGTCGGCTTGGGTTACGTCGGCCTGCCGCTGGCCGTGGCCCTCGCAGGGCGTTACGACGTCAGCGGCTACGACGTGAGCGGCGAGCGCATCGCCGAGCTCGAGCGCGGCCACGACCGCACCGGCGAGATCGCGGCGGCGGCATTGGCCGCGGCCGGGCTCGAGCTGGGCACCGAGGCCGGTATCATGGCCGGTGCCGACGTCTTCATCATTACCGTGCCGACGCCGGTGGATGCCGGCAACGAGCCCGACCTGGGGGCCATCCTGGCGGCCTGCCGTGCGGTTGGCCAGCAGCTCGCCGTGGGCGCCGTGGTGGTGCTCGAAAGCACCGTCTATCCCGGCGTCACCGAAGAAGTCTGCGGCCCGGTGCTGGAAGAGGCCTCGGGACTTAAGGCCGGCCGCGATTTCTTCCTTGGCTATTCGCCCGAGCGCATCAATCCCGGCGACCGCGTCCACACCGTCGATCGCATCACCAAGGTGGTGGCGGGACAGACGCCGGAGGTCAGCGAACGCCTCCGCGAGATCTACGGCGCCGTAACGGCCGAGGTCTTCGTGGCCCGCGACATCCGCACGGCCGAGGCCGCCAAGGTCATCGAAAACGCCCAGCGCGACATCAACATCGCCTTCGTCAACGAGGTCACGGCCATCTTTCACCGCATGGGCTTGTCGGTCTACGACGTGCTCGAGGCGGCCGGCACCAAGTGGAACTTCCTCGACTTCAAGCCGGGTCTGGTGGGTGGCCACTGCATCGGTGTCGATCCCTTCTACCTGGCTTACGCCGCCCGCCAGGCGGGCTATGAACCCGAGGTCATCCTGGCCGGCCGGCGCATCAACGACAACATGGCCGGGTTCGTGGCCGACAGCATCGCCGCGCGGCTCGGCAAACCTGGGCGCATCCTGGTCTTGGGTCTGACCTTCAAGGAGGACGTGCCCGATTTGCGCAACACCAAAGTGGTCGACATGGTGCGCGGCCTCGAGGCCCAGGGCCATCAGGTCGAGGTCCATGACCCGCTGGCCGACGCCGCCGAGGCCGAAGCCTATTTTGGTGTGCGGCTGGTTGCCGGGCTCGACGGCGAAAAGTACGATTGTCTGGTGGGGGCCGTGGCCCACGCCGCCTATCGCGACCTCGAGGCCGGCGATTTCCAGCGCCTTTTGGCGCCGGGAGGGCTGCTTGCGGATCTCAAAGGCATGTGGCGAGAACGCTCCCTGCCGCCCGGCTTGGAATATTGGCAACTTTGACCGAAATCGTTTTTGGACGATCGATCGGAAAACATCAGGCTTTTGCTTTAGCCACCAATTTTTTGCAACAGAACGTTCGTTCTTGGGCGCGGTTTCGGCCAGGCGAGAGGCAGCTCCGATCTGGAACCGCCGAAGGCCCGGAGGGGAAGCTATTCTGGCGGCCGAAGGCAACGCGGCCAAACCGGCGAAGACCTGCGGCGGCCCCCGGGGCCGCCCCGCCGCCTTGCCGACCCCTCCCGTGATCATCGGCATAAACCAAGGACTCGCACAATTCTGCGCTTTCTACAGCCCTGACAGAAATTTCGTTTCGCTACAGAAACGAAGTCTTCGTGTTTGATCGAGGATGCTTCGCAGCCCCCCGAAGGATCGAGGAAGCTGTCAAATCTCTCCAGCACGACCGATCGGTCGATTTGTTTTTTGGATTCTTTTTTGAATCACAACAGGTTGGAGCAAGAGTCTGAGATTCAAGATTGACTGAACGGTTGGGCTGTACCATGACCTGCCCAGGTGTTCCCGATGGACTTCCGGAAGGGGCTGGACTTTCCGCGAGAGCGAATAAATCGGCCCTTTGGCACAAAGGAACGCTCGTTCGCACACTTTCCGGTGCCTATATCGCTTCAGACCGGCCGATCGTTCGGTCGATTTCGAGGGGGTTTATCGGCGAATCACAGAATATTGGGCAATTATGCTAATGTGAGCTCTTAGCTGGTCGAAGATCCGGCCGGCGCCTTGCCAGCTTTGTTCAGGGCCCATTTGATGATCGTCTCGCCGCTGCCGGTGGTGCCCCTGATGACCAATTGCAGGCTGCGGCGGATGTCGCTGCCTCCCAGGTAGACGCTGTCCTCCAACCCTAGCCGGCCGCCAGCCTGGTGCAGCGTCCAGCCGCGCCCCCGCGGCGGCTTGATGAGCGCCGAAGCGCCGCCCTGGGCCAGCGAGGCCGGGACCTCGGGATGGAGGTGGAAGCGCACGGCGAAATCACGCGGCCCGGCGCCCTGCAGCAGCGGCTCCAGCACGTCCTCGCCCCGCACCTCGTCGCCGCCCGGCGCCAGGTAGAGGCTGCGCCGGTGCTTGAAGCCGAAACGCTCACGGTAGCCGTCGTGGGCCGCCTCGACCAGCTTGGCGCCGCCGTCCTCGCGGCGCCGCGCGCCCACCGTCGGGCGCTCCGGCACCAGGCCGTCGTCGGCCAGCGCAATGGCGTTGGTGTCCTCCAGCGTCAGTGTCGAGTGAGCCGCCGTAGTGCGCGCCAGATCGCTCCATTTGTGCCCCGGATGGGCGCCGCAGTTGACTATCAGGCGCTGCTTGGCGCTGCTCAACTCGAAACTCAGAAGGCCGGCGTGGGCGCCGGCGGCAAAGGGCGGCGGCGGTGGGGCGCCGGTGTCGATGAAGACCTGCGTCGAGCCCGTGGCCAGGCGATGGTAGCCCGAGTGGGGCGCGGTATCGCTGGCCCGGCCGGGCACATCGGCAACCTCGAGCAGGCCCTCGATCTCGGCTCCGGCGTGCCAGCGCCCGCCGTTGAAGAAGATCGGTCCGCCATCGCCGTGGCGCAGCAGCCGCACCATCGGCGCCAGCCGTTCGACGGCGCCTTGCAGGCCCAGCGGAATCTCGGCCTGGGCCAGGGCCAGCGCCGCCCGTAGCGTCAGCAGGTGGCCCAGCACCTCGATCATGGCGCTGGGGCTGCGCGATACATGGCCGCCGTCGGCCAGCACCTGGCGTTCGATTTCGTGCTCCAGCACCTTTAACTGGCGGCTCGTGCCGGCGCTGCCGGTCAACGCCAAGCGGCCCAGCAACAGCCCGCAAAGCGCTGCCAATCTTGGCTCGCCCTGGCCGGCCCGGCGGCCACAGCGACCGAGATGGCGGAGCTGGCGGCCGAGGTTGGTCATGAAGCCGCGGCGAAAGCTGGGATCGGCACCGTCGAGCAAAAAGCCGGCCTGGGCCGACCAGGCGGCCAGGCGCCGGCCCATCACATCGGCCTGCCAGACCTCGGGCTGCCAGTTGCCATGGCGGGCGATCCAGGAGCGCACCAGCTCGCGCGCGCGCAAGCGCGCCGCCTCGCCGCCGGCCGCCCTGAAGTCACGCAACCAGCCGAAACCATGCAACTCGCGCCGCCAGGCCGGGTCGGCCGTTTCCAGGTCCCAGGGCGGCTCGTTGAGCAGACGCTGCTCGGTGCCGGCGAGGTGGTAGCGGCCCTGGAAGATATCGTTGGCGCGCCGGGCATCGCCGGGCCGGGGATCGCCGACCAGCACGGCGAAGGCCTCCGGCACGGAGCCGCCCAGCGTCGCCTGATAGATCGGATTGCCGTAGAGCGCCCGCTCCCAGAGGCCACGCACCACGGCGCCCGGCCGCCGCCTCAATCGCCTAGCCCTGGCCGCGCAAGAGGCGGATGTTCTCGGCGTAGCCCGCGGGTCCGTCCTTGAAGGTCGCCGAACCCGCCACCAGCACGTCGGCGCCGGCGGCAATGGCCTCGGGCGCCAGCGCCGCGGTCACGCCACCATCAAGCTCGAGGTCGATGTCGCGGCCGCTGGCCTCGATGCGGGCGCGGATTTGGCGCACCTTGTCGAGCTGGCTGGCGATGAAGCTCTGGCCGCCAAAGCCGGGGTTGACGCTCATCACCAGAATCAGGTCGACCAGGTCCATGAGGTTGTCGACGGCTTCCACAGGCGTGCCGGGATTGAGCGAGATGCCGGCCTTGGCGCCGCAGGACTTGATGAGTTGAAGCGTACGATGGACGTGCGGCCCGGCCTCGACGTGGACCGTGACGATGTCGGCGCCGGCGGCCACGAAGGCTTCGACGTAGGCGTCCACCGGGGCGATCATCAGATGCACGTCGAAAACCAGTTTGCTGCAGGGCCTGATGGCCTTTACCACATCGGGCCCGATGCTGATGTTGGGCACGAAGTGACCGTCCATGACGTCGATGTGAATGTAGTCGGCGCCGGCCTCGTCGATGGCCCGGACCTCCTCGCCGAGGCGGGCGAAATCGCTGGAAAGTATCGAAGGCGCAATGCGCACGGGCCGTTGCATGGCCAGCTACCTAGCAGCTTGGCGAAGTCGCTGCAAGGACACCATCACAGCCCCCCTCTCAGCCCTGCCGGCGCAAGCGGGCCGCATAGAAACCATCCAGCCCGCCCTGCTCCGCCAAGTGGCATGGCAGCGTGCGCAAATCGCCCT
Organism: Alphaproteobacteria bacterium; assembly: GCA_030740435.1. Taxonomy (NCBI): domain Bacteria; kingdom Pseudomonadati; phylum Pseudomonadota; class Alphaproteobacteria; species Alphaproteobacteria bacterium. The sequence goes on from JASLXG010000199.1 coordinate 10,246, forward strand.
CCGGGCTAATCAATTCGCTCAAACCTGCCACCTCGGCCGCCGCTATGGGTTGACGTTGCAGCTCGGGATGATCCGCCAGCAGCGCCGCCACGCGTTCCGGCCCTTCGGCCGGCTGCAGCGAACAGACGCAATAGACCAGCACGCCGCCGGGGCCCAGCATGGCAACAGCGGCTTCCAACAAGCGGGCCTGCAGCTCGGCCAGCCGGACCACGTCGCCGGGCCGCTTGAGGTGCGCCACGTCAGGGTGGCGCCGCATGGTGCCGGTGGCCGAGCAGGGCGCATCCAGCAGCACCCCGGCCGGAGTCTCCGCCGGTTGCCAGGCAGCGACGTCGGCCGCGACGGTTTGGGCCTCGAGACCCAGGCGTTGGAGGTTGGCGGCCAGGGTCTCAAGCCGCTTGGCCGCCAGGTCGACGGCGGTGACGGCCTGGCTGAGCGCCAGTTGCGCCGTCTTGCCGCCCGGTGCGGCGCAGAGGTCGACCACCGCCTGGCCGGGCTCGAGCACCGCCGTCAGCAGCTTCGCCGGCAGCGCTGCCGCCGCGTCTTGAACCCACCAGGCGCCCTCGTTGAAGCCGGGCAACTCCTCGATGCGGCCACCCAGTGCCCGCCGCAGGCTGCCGCCGGGCAGCACCACGGCGTCGAGGCGCCGGGCCCAGCCGGCGGCGTCGTGCTTGACCGAGATATCCAGCGTCGGATCGGCCAGGTGGGCGCTGGCGATGGCCCGGGCCGTGGCCTCGCCGTAGGCCGCGCACCAACTCTGCCAGAGCCACTTCGGCGTGTTCAGGCGGGCGCCGTCAAGATCCGCCAGCAAGCCTTCGCCCTCTCGCACGAGGCGCCTGAGCACGGCGTTGACCAGGCCACGAAAGGGGCTCTTGGCGCCCAACAGCCGCACCGTACCGTCGACGGCGGCATGGGCCGGGGTGTCGAGCAGGAGAATCTGTGCCGCTCCCAGGCGCAGGGTATTGCGCAGCCGGCTCAGCCGCTTGCCCAGCGGCCGTTCCAGGCAGCGCCCGATGACCTCGTCGAGCTGACCCAGGTGGCGCAACACGGTGCTTGCCAATAGGCGTGCGAAAGCCCGGTCGCGGGCCTCCAGGCGGGCCAGCCGGCCACCGTCCTCGAGGGCCGACGCCACGGCATCGTCGAGCGCCTGGTGACGCTCCAGCACCGCCTCCAGCAAGGCCAGAGCCGCCGCCCGGGATTTCTTTCCGCTCGCCATGGCGCCCGGTTTAGCGCATTTCGAGTTCAAGAGGAAACGCCCACGGGGTGGCGCGACAGCAGGTCACGCCGGCGCCGCCAGCAGCGTCGGCTGTCACGGGTAGCTGAAACTGGGCAAAAAGGCGGCGAATTGACAGGCCGAAGCGTAGCGACCAGGGTAGGACGATGAACTATGCCAACCAGCCGCCAGCCTCTGAAGTTGAAGACCTTTCCCCGGACAAACGCCGCCGCAAGCCCAAAAAGCAGGACCCAAAGGCTGACCCGATCGAGGAGATCGGCGGCCCGGCGGGGCCCGAGCCGACCCGCTACGGTGATTGGGAACGCAAGGGAATCATCAGCGATTTCTGATTTCAGGCCGTGCCTCGGTGAGAAATTCTGAATAGGAATTATTTCCGATTTGTTCTTGAATTGTTCTTTTCTTCGCGATAGCATTCCGCATCCTGCACCGATCATCGAGATCCGCCTTCATGGCTGGCCGTATCGTCGCCACTATTTTCCCGCTCGCGCTGCTGCTGTTGGCGCTGCAGGCGGGACCTTGGCTACGCGTCGGCGATCTTGGCGTGGCCGCGCGTGAGGTTCTCGACGGCCCCATCCCGGCCCGCCTGGTGGCGGTGATCGACGGTGACACCATCGCCGTCGAGGCCCGGGTCTGGCTGGGCCAGAAGCTGACCATCAAGGTCCGCCTGCAAGGCATCGACGCGCCCGAACTGAAGGGGCGGTGCGAGCGCGAACGCAGCTTGGCCGTGCGAGCCCGCGATCTCGTCAGTCAGCGGATCGGCAGCGGCCAGGTGCGCCTCGCCGATGTGCGCTACGGCAAGTTCGCCGGCCGCGTGGTGGCCCGGGTGATCACCGCCGCAGGCGCCGATGTGGGCCAGGAACTGCTGGCCGCCGGACTGGCCATTCCCTACCGGGGCGGCGTTCGCCAAAGCTGGTGCAGCTAAAGCAGTCCTCTGGCCGCCAGGTTTTTCATCAAGGCCGCGCTGCCGAAAGTCCAGGGCTTGATTTGATCGCTCAAGCCGACGCGGTTGATCAGGGCGCCGAACTCGGGCGCCGAGATGGTCACGCGGTCGCCCAATTTGTGGCTGAAACCGGCGCCCGGCTCGGCGCGGTCGTCGACCGGCGCGAACATGGTGCCGGTGAACAGTACCAGCCCGTCCGGGTACTGGTGGTTGGGCCCGATGGTCTGGGCCACCAGGTCGGCCGGATCGCGGCTGATCTGGGCCAGCGAACTGGTCTCGCGCAAATGATAGCCGTCCTCGCCCACCACCTCGAGACCGACGGTGCAGTTACGCACGTCGTCGAGGTCGAAATCGTCGTCGAAAAGGCGAATGAAGGGGCCCAGGGCACAAGAGCCGTTGTTGTCCTTGGCCCGGCCCAGCAGCAGCGCGCTGCGGCCCTCGAAATCGCGCAGGTTGACGTCGTTGCCCAGCGTTGCGCCGACGATGGTGCCGGCGGCGCTGACCACCATGACGACCTCCGGCTCGGGGTTGTTCCAGACCGAATCCGGGTGCAGCCCGACGGTTTCGCCCAGCCCCAGCGCCGACATCGGTTGGGCCTTGGAGAAAACCTCGGCATAGGGGCCGATGCCGACCTCCAAGTAGGGCGACCACAAGCCCTTTTCGATCAGCACCTGTTTGACTCCCTCGGCCTCGGCGCTGCCCGGTGTGAGGTCCGAAAGCTGGGCGCCGACCTCGTCCACCAGGGCCTGGCGGATGGCCGCCGCCTCGGCCGGGTCGCCCTCGGCGCGCTCCTCGATGAGGCGCTCCAACATGCTTTTGACGAAGGTCACGCCACAAGCCTTGACGGCCTGCAGATCGACCGGCGCCAGCAGCCAGGGCTGACTTTCGTTGCGCTTCCGCGCGTCACTGTTGGCCAGCAACTCCCCGATCCCGCAAATCCGTTCGCCGCCGGCCGCCAGGGCCGGGGGATCGGCCGCGTTCAAGAGATCCGCCATGGTGGGCGTCTCGGCCGTGAGGTCGAAGACCTCGTTCTCCCGGATCGCCACGATGGCCGGCCCCGCCGGCGCCCCCGGTAGCCAGACCCGCCCCACCAGCGTCGCCGGGTGGTCAGGCAGGATGTGCGCCGGGCTCAGGTCCAGATCCATGGCGTACCCCGGTTTGCCGAACCTCAGCTCTTGCGTGCGCCGGCCAGGCCGAGACCGATCAGGGCTTCTTCGATCTCGCCCAGGATGGCCGGATCGTCGATGGTCGCCGGCGCTTTGTAGTCCTGGTTGTCGGCGATCTTCTGCATGGTGCCGCGCAGGATCTTGCCCGAACGCGTCTTGGGCAGGCGCTCGACCACGGCGGCCTGCTTGAAGGCGGCCACCGGTCCGATCTTCTCGCGCATCAGGGCCACGGCCTCGCCGATGATGTCGCCGTTGGATCGAGCCACGCCGGCCTTGAGCACCAGGAAACCGACCGGAGTTTGGCCCTTGAGCTGGTCCGCCACGCCGACCACGGCGCATTCGGCGACGTCGGGGTGGGCGGCCAGCACTTCTTCCATGCCGCCGGTCGAGAGGCGGTGGCCGGCGACGTTGATGATGTCGTCGGTGCGGCTCATGATGTAGAGGTAACCGTCCTCGTCCTGATAGCCGGCATCGGCGGTCTTGTAGAAGCCGGGGAACTCCTCGAGATAGCTGGCGATGTAGCGCTCGTCGGCCTGCCAGAGCGTCGGCAGGGTGCCCGGCGGCAGCGGCAGCTTGCAGCAGATGGCGCCGATTTCGCCAGGCTTGACGGGCTTGGCGTCGGCGTCCACGACTTGTACGTCCCAGCCCGGCACGGCCTTGGTGGGCGAGCCCGGACGCACCGGCAAGGCGTGCAGGCCGAGGCAATTGGCGGCGATGGGCCAGCCCGTTTCGGTCTGCCACCAGTGGTCGATGACCGGGCGCTGGAGGTGGTTCTCGGCCCAGGCCAAGGTGTCGGGATCGAGGCGTTCGCCGGCCAGGAAGAGGGTCTTGAAGTTCGACATGTCGTACTGCTTCAGCAGCTCGGCCTCGGGGTCCTCGCGCTTGATGGCGCGAAAGGCGGTGGGGGCGGTGAACATCACCGAAACCTTGTGATCGGCGATGACGCGCCAGAAGGCGCCGGCGTCGGGAGTACCCACGGGCTTGCCTTCGTAGACCACGGTGGTGCAGCCATGCAGCAGCGGCGCGTAGACGATGTAGGAATGGCCGACCACCCAGCCCACGTCCGAGGCGGCCCAGTAGACCTCGCCGGGATCGACGTCGTAGATCGCCTTCATCGACCACTTCAGCGCCACGGCGTGGCCGCCGTTGTCGCGCACCACGCCCTTGGGCTCGCCGGTGGTGCCGGAGGTGTAGAGGATATAGAGGGGATCGGTGGCGGCCAGCGGCACGCAGTCGTGGGGCTGGGCCGCCTTCATGGCCTCGGCCCAGTCGAGGTCGCGGCCCGCGGTCAGCCCGCCCGGCGCCTGGGGGCGCTCGAGGATGATGCAGTGGTCGGGCTTGTGCGCGGCCTGCTCGATGGCGCCGTTCAAGAGCGGCAGATACTCGATGACACGGCCGCCCTCGATGCCGCAGGTCGCCGAGACCATGGCTTTGGGTTTGGCGTCGTCGATGCGTATCGCCAGCTCGTTGGCGGCAAAGCCGCCGAAGACCACGGAATGGACCGCCCCCAGCCGGGCACAGCCCAGCATGGCGATCAGGGTTTCGGGCACCATGGGCATGTAGATCACCACCCGGTCGCCCTTGGTTACGCCCTGGCCGGCCAAGACCCCGGCAAAGCGCGCCACCTGATCCTGCAGCTCGGCGTAGGTCAGCGTCCTGACGGTGTCGCCGGTGACGGGACTGTCGTAAATGATTGCCGCCTGGTCGCCGCGGCCGGCTTCGACGTGGCGGTCGACGGCGTTGTAGCAGGTGTTGAGCTCGCCCCCCGTGAACCAGCGATAGAAGGGCGGATTGCTGGCGTCCAGCACCTTGTCCCAGCGCCGGGTCCAGTGGATGTCCTCGGCCGCGGCGGCCCAGAAGGCGTCGGGATCGCCGAGCGATTGGGCATGGGCCTCGTCGTAAGGGTTGCTCATCTTGGTCCTCCCGGATCTTTTTGCGCCCTGCCAGGGCCCGCGCCTTTGCAGGCAACTCACACGATTTCGGCCGCCTGAGCAAGATCGAATTCGCCGCACTGGCCGTGCCAGCTTGACAATGGCGACGTCATGGGCTCAATCGGGGACAGGGGTGGCGGAGGCTTTGGGCAAGCGGGAAAGGCTGGACGGTGGTCGTTGATCCCTGGTTCTACGCCTTCGCGGTGCCCTCGATCCTGTTGATCGGCATCTCCAAGGGCGGCTTCGGCTCCGGCCTGGGCATCCTTACCGTACCTTTGCTGGCACTGGTCGTGCCGCCGCTGCAGGCGGCCGGGATTTTGCTGCCCATACTTTGTCTGATGGACCTGGTCGGGCTGTGGGCCTACCGGGCCAAGTGGGACCGCCCCAACATGCGCATCATGGTGCCGGCGGCACTGGGCGGCATCGCCATCGGCACGGCCACGGCGGGCCTGCTGGACGAACGCCACTTCCGCCTCGTCATCGGCGGCATCGCCGTCGCGTTCGCCCTCGATTACTGGCTGCGCCGGGGCGAGGCCCGGGCGGCCACCGGGCGCTCGCTGGCCAAGGGCGGCTTCTGGTCGCTGGTGGCCGGCTTCACCAGCTTCGTCAGCCATGCCGGCGGGCCGCCGATCTCGATCTACCTCTTGCCCCAAAAGCTCGACAAAACCATCTACGTGGGATCCACGGTGGTGCTGTTTGCCGTCATCAATTACGTCAAGCTGGTGCCCTATGCCTGGCTCGGCCAGTTGGCGCCGGGCAACCTCTGGACCTCGCTGGTGCTGGCGCCCTTGGCGCCGCTGGGCATGGGGCTGGGCATCTGGCTGCACAACCGCGTCTCGCCGCGCTTTTTCTATCAGGCCTGCTACGTGCTGATCTTCGTGGTCGGGGCCAAGCTGGTATGGGACGGGGTAGTCGGTTAGAACACCTCAAGATCGACGAGAATTGCCTGTCCGGGAGAAGGCACATGTCCAACCCCTATGAGCGCAACCTCGACCAGGTCGCGGCCAACTACCAGGTGCTCAGCCCGCTCACCTTCATCGAGCGCAGCGCCGCCGTCTATCCCCAGCGCACGGCCGTGGTTCATGGCGATTTGCGCAGGAGTTGGGCCGAGACCTATGCCCGCTGCCGCCAGCTCGCCTCGGTGCTGGCGGGCCACGGCGTTGGCCTTGGCGATACTGTGGCGGTGATGGGTGCCAACACGCCCGAGCTTTACGAATGCCACTTCGGCGTGCCCATGACGGGCGGCGTGCTCAACGCCCTCAACATCCGCCTCGATGCCGAGGCCATCGCCTTCATCCTCGACCACGGCGAGGCTCGTGTGCTGATCACGGACAGCGAGTTTTCCCACACCATCAAGGCGGCGCTCGAGCTTTGTGATGTCGAGCCGCTGGTCATCGATATTGACGATGCCTTACGCGAACCCGACTTCGGTGGCGAGCTGCTGGGCGAGATGGACTACGAAGCCTTCATAGCCCCAGGGGACCCCGAATTCGACTGGTCGCTGCCCGACGACGAATGGCGGGCGATATCGCTCAACTACACCTCCGGCACCACCGGCAACCCCAAGGGCGTGGTCTACCACCACCGTGGCGCCTACCTCAACGCCATGGGTAACGTCGTCTGCTGGAGCATGGCGCAGCATCCCACCTACCTCTGGACGCTGCCCATGTTCCACTGCAACGGCTGGTGCTTTCCCTGGACCTTGGCGGCCCTGGCCGGCACCAGCATCTGCCTGCGCAAGGTCACGGCGGGGGGCATCTTCAGCGCCATCGAGCGCGACCGGGTCGATCATTTCTGCGGCGCTCCCGTGGTGCTCAACTTCATCATCAACGCAACGGATGAGGAGCGCCGCACTTTCGATCACGAGGTCAAGGTGATGACGGCCGCCGCGCCGCCGCCGCCGGCCGTGCTCGAGCGCATGGCGGCCGAGGGCTTTGCCGTGACCCACGTCTACGGCCTGACCGAGACTTACGGACCGGCCGTGGTCTGCGCCTGGCAGGACGATTGGGACGATCTCGGGCCGGCCGAACAGGCCAGCCTGAAATCGCGCCAGGGCGTGCGCTACCACGTGCTGCACGGCCTCAGCGTGCGCGACCCCGAGACCATGGCGGCCGTGCCGCCCGACGGCGAGACCATGGGCGAGGTCATGTTCCAGGGCAACATCGTCATGAAGGGCTACTTCAAGAACCCGCAAGCCACCGAAGAAGCGCTCTCGGGCGACTGGTTCCATTCCGGCGACTTGGGCGTGCTGCAGCCCGACGGCTACATTCAGCTCCGCGACCGTTCCAAGGACATCATCATCTCGGGCGGCGAGAACATCTCCTCGATCGAGGTCGAATCCGTGCTCTACCGCCATGCCGCCGTGCTCGAGGCCGCCGTGGTGGCCAAGGCCGACGAAAAATGGGGCGAGACGCCCTGCGCCTTCGTCGAACTCAAGCCCGACGCCGGCCCGGTCGAGGCCCAGGAGATCATCGATTTCTGCCGCCAGAACTTGGCGCATTACAAGTGCCCGCGCTACGTCGTCTTCGGGCCGCTGCCCAAGACCTCGACCGGAAAGGTCAAGAAATTCGAGCTCAGGGACCAGACGGCGACAGTCTGAAACTGGGCGGCGGGCTTTCCCGACCTAGATTCCTCCGCGCCAACCAATGGCGCGGGGGTGGACCATGAAACTCAGCGGCATCAATCATCTCGCCTTCATCACCGGCGACATGGAAAAGACCATTCGTTTCTATCGCGACCTCTTGGGCATGGAGCTGACGGCCGGCATCGGCCATCCCGGCTTCCGCCACTATTTTTTCACCGGCGGCAACACCCAGGTGGCGTTTTTCGAGTACGCCGGCGCCAGCCCCATGGAGCCCAAGAACCACGGCAGCCCGACGCGGGCGCCCTTGGGCTTCGACCACGTCTCCTTCACCACCGCCAGCCGGGCCGAGCTCTTCGAGCTCAAGGACCGCCTGACGGCGGCCGGCTGCGAAGTCAGCGGCGCCGTCGACCACGGCATCATCTGGTCGATCTATTTCTTCGATCCCAACAACATCCCCCTCGAGGTGAGCTGGGACTGCATGGAGATCACCAAGGTGCCGGCCATGGACGAGGCCGTGCCCATGGAAATCGTCGCCGAAGGCGCCGAGCCCCAGCCCGGCCACTGGCCCGAACCCACGGAGTGGACGCCCCAGAGCGAGATGTCCGCCTGGCCCGGCAACGCCTACACCATGCGCGAGACGCTGATCGCCGAGGGTAGGGGCAGGAACAAGGCGGAATACGAGGCCATCCCGGAAGCCGAGCGTTTTCGCGAACGGCCGGAGGAAGCGGCGGAGTAGGGGGTTAATCTCTCCCAGCGGTCCCGATCCGTGAATCGTAATTTTGCCATTACCATGGGTACATGCTCGCCTTCCGAGCGCGGTGTATCATCAACCGGATCATACGTTCTTTGGGGTTTGCTACGGACTGGTCCAAAAGCATATGGATGTTTTCGAATCGTCGAAATCGCTGAATTGAAATATTTCGACAAACTATTTATGACCCTTTTTGGAGGAGCTGATTCCCCTGAAAACTCCATCCCAAAATTGGGGTAGTGCCTAAGAAAAAATGAGAAATAGCGCATGTCAAAAATACTTTCTTGTGAAATAAATGGCAAAAATGGAGTCTCGTCGGTGGGTACTATTGCTTCACCAGAAGGCCAGTTAATTCGGACCTCAGAAGATTTTCCCGATGTCGAACTGATCGAAATTTTATGATCCTCGCACGAAAAATAAAATTCACGTATGGTAGGCTGAGATCCTCTCTTGCCAAACAAGAAAGTAAAAACTGCATCGACCTGTTTGCGTGACTTTCCGCGCTGGATACTAGTGACAATAGATAACTCAAAGGTGTCAGAACGCCCAGCCCGGCCACCTCGATAATGTGCTATCTGATCGAATGCACCTAAGAAAAATGGATCTTTGTTGAAATTTGGAGTGTCCTGAGAGAGAAGTAGATCCACAGCCAATCGAAATAACGCTAGAAACGACGTTTTTCCGGTGCTATTTTCCCCAAGCAATATGGTGATTGGGGAGATCTTGCGCGGGGAAAGAAAGTGAAAACATCTTGCATTTGTGATACCAAATCTCATGCTTCACCTGTTGTTGCTAACATGTGAAAGAAAATGGCCAAAAAAAATTCAAACACGCGGAACGGATCAATAACAAAATATTCTCTCATGACGGTCCAGGATGGAAAGGCCAAAACCACAACACACAGCCTAGCCTAATGCCCAAAACATAATACAGCAACGCCCGTCATAGGATATTGTTTTCTTCGGCGAGGAAGGTTCTTTGAGTAAGGATCAGCCTTCCAGCTCGATCCCCAGCTTTTTCAGCACCCGGGTCTGGCGCCGCCGCAGCTTGGCCTCGTCGAAGTCCTCGATCAGGTCGTGGAACATCTCGAACCAGTTGATCTCGGCCTTGAGGCGCAGGAAGACACCGCCCAGCCCGATGGCAGCGCGGTCCATGAAGACGAACTCCCTGGGCGGCGTCACACCGCCCCGTTCCTTGAGCTGGCGGTGCACTTTTTCCGCCACGTCACGGCCGTAGATGCCGGATTCCTCGAACTCCTGAATGCGCCGCGAACGGTTTTCCAACAACGGCGCATAAACGAATTCGGCCCACAGGTTGAGGGTTTCGAGAACCTCGTTGGAAAGCCCTACGAATCCCCAGGTCTCGTAGGCGTGCACGGCCAGTTCGCGGTCGTCGTCGCGGATTGCCCGGTAGAGGTCGATGACGCCCTGCACGAAGCGCGCCTCGAAGATGCGGATGCAGCCGAAGTCCAAGAGGTTGAGCGCCAGATCTGGCCGGGCCGTGTAGTTGCCGAGGTGGGGATCGGCATGAATGACGCCGCCCTGGTAGAAGGGCAGGTACCAGGCGCGGAAGAGATTGAGGGCGATCCGGTTGCGCGTCTCCTGGTCGCTATCGAGGAAATCCCAGAGCGGCCGGCCCTCGAGCCAAGTCATGCTAAGCAGCCGCCCACTGGAAAGCTCGGGCACCACCTCGGGCACGTGGACGTGGGGCTCGTCTGCCAAGAGTTCGGCATAGAGCCGCAGGTGGCGGGCCTCGCGGTCGTAGTCGAGTTCTTCGTGCAGGCGTTCGCTGATCTCGGCGTGCACGTGGGTGGTGTCGATGGCTGTCTCGCCGCGGCCGTAGATGGCGAAGATGAGCTTGAGCTGACGCAGGTCGGCCTCGACCACCGAGCCCATGTCGGGGTACTGCAGCTTGCAGGCCAGCTGACGGCCATCGTGCGCCGTGGCCCGGTGGACCTGGCCCAGCGAGGCGGCGGCGGCGGCCTGGTGCTCGAAGTCGGCGAACTTTCCCTGCCAGTCGCGGCCCAGTTCGCTGGCCATGCGGCGCTTGACGAAGGGCCAGCCCATGGCCGGCGCGTTGGCCTGCAACTGGGCCAGCTCGGCGACGTATTCCCTGGGCAGCGCCTCGGGGATGGTCGACAAGAGCTGCGCCACCTTCATCAGCGGCCCCTTGAGGCCACCCAGGGCGCGGCGCAGATCAGCGGCATGGCCGGCCCGGTCGATGGGAATGCCCAGCACGCGCTCGCCGGCCAGCCTGGCCGCGACGCCGCCGATGGCGCTGCCGACCCGCACGTAGCGCCGCACCCGGCCGCCGAGACGGTGGCCTTCACGCGCCAAGATGCCACCCCCTGCCGAAGCCTCCCCCATCGAGGCGAAGGGATGCACGCATCTTCAAGGGCGCAGCCGCTTGAAGCATGGGGAATTGACCACAGAGGCACAGAGGCACAGAGAGAGTTTTCGGGGCGCGCCGCGGCGGAGACTTCATGAGCCAACGGTTCTCATCGGGTCTCAGCTGTCTTCTTACCGGACGCTGACCCACCGATACAGGTATCGGGACGCTTCCTTGGCGATAACGCCGACCAGACAACCGGCGCCATTGGCCTCTAAGAGAATCTCTGTGCCTCTGTGCCTCTGTGGTGAATCTACAGGGCTTTTCCACGGCTCAGCCGGTGCCAGGCCTGACCGGAACGTTAACAATGCGATGTGTGCATGCCTTGTCCCACAAAGGGGGAAGGGGGTGTTTGCTATCGCCGCCAGGGAGCTGAAACCATGAGCAGCACCATCATCGTCGAACACCGCGGCCCCGTGGCCTGGATCACGCTCAACCGGCCCCAGGCCATGAACGCCCTGACCATGCCGCTGATGCGCGAATTGGGCTCGGCGCTGGAAAGCCTCGAGGCCCATCCGGACGTCCGGGTGCTGGTGCTGACAGGTGCCGGCCGGGCTTTTTGCGGCGGCGCCGATCTCAAGGACGTGGCCGGCGCCACCCCGGGCGCCGCCATCGCCGCCTTCATCGAGGTGGCGAGGCCGGTGGTCAGCCATTTGGCCGCCTTCCCCAAGCCCGTCATCGCCGCCGTCAACGGCCTGGCGCTCGCCGGCGGTCTCGAACTGGTGCTGTGTTGCGATCTGGCGGTGGCCGCCGAAGGCGCCAAGCTGGGCGACGCCCATGCCAATTATGGTTTGATTCCGGCCGGCGGCGGCTCGGTGCGCCTGACCCGGCGCATCGGGCCGCAGCGCGCCAAATTGTTGCTCTTTACCGGCCGCTTCGTCAGCGCCCGCGAGGCGCTCGACCTCGACCTCGTGACCGCAGTCTGTGCCGACGCGGATCTTATGGACGAGGTTCAGGAACTGGCCCAGACCATCGCCGCCAAGAGCCCGCTGGGCCTCAAGCGCATGAAGTCGCTGGTCGCAGATGCCACGCGGCTCGACGAAGACGAAGCCCTGCGGGCCGAAGAACGCCTGGCCATCGAGCATTCCGATTCCGCCGACGCTCGAGAAGGCCTGGCCGCCTTCGGCGAAAAACGAAACCCCGCTTTCGAGGGCCGCTAAGCTGCTGACCGGCAGTTTCTTTTGTGATCGCGGCAGGTCCGCGGCTGGAGGCACTCCGGCCGCAGTGGCAGCGGGGCCAAAAAGTCGCTAATGACCCAGAGCCGACATTAGGTCGTCTGGAAGGAGGCCAAATACGTTTCAACCAAGGCAGCCTCAACAAGCCATCTTGCCACGCCCTGCTGCTCGATCTTACGCTACGCTTCACGCCAAACAGCAGGGCACAACCAAGCGCCAGACTCTCTCATAGGCGATGGACCATCTAACGAGGGCAGGCCGGAAACTCTTTTTTGGTTTGGCACTCCGCTGGACATCGGGATGGCAACATGGAACGCATCGACATTTCCCAGCTAACCTTCATTGGCCGCGATTTGGATCGACCGGAATGCGTCGCAGTCACACGGAAAGGCGAGATTTATTGTTCCGACCGGCGTGGCGGTGTCGCGCGTTTGCTCGGCAACGCAGCGCCGGAGCTTATTCTGGCCACCCAGGGGGACATCCCCGAAGGATTGATAACCAACGGTTTCTCGATGACGCCGGACGGCGGTTTCCTGCTAGCCAATCTCGCCGATTCAGGCGGGGTGTGGAAGCTGGCGCGCGATGGCACGTTAGAACCGTTCCTGATCGAGGTGGACGGAGTAACCCTGCCGTCCATCAATTTCGTCAATCGCGACGAGGCGGGACGGGTCTTCCTCGCGCTGGAAATGCTTCTTGGTGAAGGCGATGAAATCGGGCACGAGCGCGGCACTATCCTCCGGGCGGCCCTCGTCAAGGGCTTTGATGATGTCGTTGATTTGTCCGATAAGGCGGCGGTGGTCCTCGTCCACCGGCTTGTTTTCCAACTCGAATGATGGCGTCAGCTAGACCATGAAGGCCCCCGATGTCCCCGGCCGCGAATATACCACGACAGGGCCGGCCGGCGCATGGCGTCATTCAAGCGCGGCCGCCGCCTCCGGGGCCTCCGCTGCCACTCCGATCTCCGCGATTGCCAAGTTTCCCTCGGCTGCGCCATCCCCGGCCGCACCGGCCGCGCGGTGCAGCCGATAGCAATAGCCGCGCACCCGGCGCTCGTCCAAGGGCGTGCCGTCGTCGTAGAAGAAGAAGAACGGGATGTCCTTGCGGTAGCGCAACAGGCCTTCGGAAACCAGGCTCGAATCGCAGCCCCAGCAACTGGCCATGACGACGCCCTCGTAAAGCCCGGTCTCCCAGTTGTTGAGCACGCTGCCGACCTCGAAGGCGGCCGGTCCGTAGGTTGCCGGGTCGATCAGCTCCTCGGCCTTGGCGGCCGAGGCCTCGACGTTGGGCTGGGGCAGCCAGGGGTGGAGTTCGCCGACGCCAGCGTAGTAGCGGGCCTTGACCTTGGCCTGGGCCAGTACCATGGGTCGCACCCTCTCCAGCGTCGCCTTGCGGCCGAAAAGGAGATGGGGATGGCGCCGGCCGAGGTATTCGAAGAACTCGGTGATGGGTTCGACCACCAGGCGCAAGCCCTGTTCGCTCATGCGCAGGAAGAGGCCGGCGTTGGCCACGTCGTTGCCCTTGGTCATGCCGTCGCCCGAGACATAGACCTGGCGGAAGTCGCGGCTGCCTGTCCAGCCGGCGTCCATCTCGGCATAGCGCCGGCCGGCGTCGAGCAGCACTTCGCCTATTTCCGCCGATTTCTGCTCGAAGGCCGCCTGGCTGGCGGCGTCGTCGCCGTGGCGCACCTCGAGGATGTCGATCACTTTTTGGGCGCATTCGTCGAACAACGCCCGTGCCTCGCCCGCCCGGCCCTCGACGGGCAGGTGGTAGAGATAGAGCTGGCGCAAGAGATCCATGGCCGAGAGCCCGGCCCAGATCAGCATGGCCATGGCGGGATCGGAGCCGAATTTGAGGCCGTCGACGGAGACATTGCTGTCGAAACCCATCTTCTCGATGCTGATCTTGTCCTTGACGTCGTAGACGCCGCCCCGGCACATGCGGCCGGTGAGCTGCAGAAGCTCGGTCTGCTTGAGCGGCGGGTTATCTTCCAGGTAACTGCGGAAGGCGCCCCAGACGAGCTGATAGGACATGCACTCCTTGCCTGAGCAGTCGGCCTTGCCCACGCGCGTGGTTTCCTCGCTGATAACAGGCGCCGGTACCGCGTCGAAGCCATAGGCGCGGTAAACCGCGGCGAACGCCGGACCGAAATAATCGGTTACGCTGAGCACCACGTAATGCATGTCCGGATCCATGTAGGCGCCCTTCCTGCGCTTGGGATCGACGTATTCGATGGCCTTGGCATTGTCCGGCACCTGAGGTTCGGCATCGGCGCGGAACTGGTGCACGGATTGCAAAAATGCCTGGATGCGGGTGACGAACCCGGCCTCGCCGCCGTGGCCGTCGCTTTCCAGGATGGTGTGGGGATAGCCATCCAGCAGCGATTGGAAGATCTGTTCGGTAAACGACGACGGGCCGCAGCCGAAGGAGGCTAGCAGCACGGGGAAGGCATCACGCTTGTCGCGGGCGCAAACGGCTGCCCTCAGCGCTCGGTTGTCGTTGCCCCAGTAGGCTTTCCACAGACCCGGTGTGTCCTCGTCGACCGGGTAGCAGTCGACGGGCACGGCCATGGCGCCGTTGCGCCGGAGCAGCATGGGGATGTTGGCATTCGAGGCCCGGTCGCAGATGACGTGCAGGTGACCGGCCAGCACCACCGCCGGCACGTCGTTGGCCCGGGCGTAGGCGAGCGCCTGATGGCCGATCTCCATCAAGCCGGCTTCGTAGGCCAGCTGGGCCTCGGCAGCACGGGTCACGGCTTTGGCGATCTTGGCTGCGTCGACGCCCAATTCGGGCGCCACGCGCTCCAGCTCGGCCACCAACTCGGCTGTCTCCAGGCCGTCGCCGAAGGTGATGCAGGGCCGCACGATCTTGACGTCGCGGCCGCGCGAGATCAGCGATTGCTCTACCGTCTCGGGCATGGCCTGTTCGGTCAGGCAGGTCTGGCCGCCGCGGCCGTTGCCGGCCGAAATACGGAAGATCTTGGGGATCAGCAGGAGATCGACCTCGGCGTCGGTCACGGCGTGGGCGATCTTCACCGGACCGCAGGAATCGAAGCTGTTGCAGAGCTGCTCCCCGGCCGCCAGCGAGTTTTTGTCAGAGCGCAACAGCTTGACCGAGAACCCCAGCTCTTCGGCGAAGGCGGCGAGCCACGGCACGTGCCCGGATATGGCACCGATATCGGGAACGCCAAGCAGGGCGGCACCGGGGCGTTCTTGCACGAAGCCGTCGATCAGCTCCTCGCGCAGCTCGAAAGGATTGGGTGCCTCCTTGGCCAGCTTGGGCTGGGTCTTGGTCGAGACCTCGAACTTGGGGCAGGCCCCGCCCGAGACCGCCTGACGGCTGGTCTCGCCGACCTGAATGGTGGTGCGCTCGATGGGGCAGAGGATCTGGCAATCGGCGTCGCGGCACTGAAACTCCGAACGATCCGTGATCTCGGCATCACAGATGCCTTTTAGATTCAGTGCGGCGGCGGCTTGCAGGGCCGGGGCTCCCATCTGCTCGATGGCGCACAGGCCGATACCCCAAGCCCCCATGGCGCCCGGGTTGGGCGGCACCACGATCTCGCGCCCCGTCACCGCCGCCAGGGTCCAGGCCAGCGAGGGATTGGAAGCCGGCTTGCCTTGGAAGAAGACGCGCTGGCCCAGCGTGCGCTGGCCCATGACGCGGTTGAGGTAGTTGTGGATCACCGAATACTGGAAGCCGGCGAAGATGTCGTCACGGCCAAAGCCTTCCTTGACCGCCAGCGCCGCCGCGTCGGCCACAAAGACGGTGCACATCTGGCCCAACTCGGGCGGCCGCCGGGCCGCCGAGGCCTGATCGACGAAATCCTGGATGTCGTGCACGTCGTAAAGATTGGCCTGTTCTTCCAGGAACGAGCCGGTGCCGGCCGAGCAGGCCTTGTTCATGTCGCTCTCGACGATGCGGCCGCCCTGGACGCGGATGTACTTGGCATCCTGGCCGCCGATCTCGATGACCGAAAGGTCGGCGCCATCATCGACATCGCAGCGGCTGGCAGCCGTGGCGTGGGCCACGATTTCGTTGAGCACGACGATGTTGTCGCTGTCGGGATAGACGGCTCGCAGCAGCGTCGCCACCGCTTCGCGGCCCGAGCCGGTAACGCCGATGGCACGTACGTCGGATTCGGTCTTTTCCAACAAGGCTGCCACCAGTCGCCGCGCCGCATCGACCGGGTTGCCGCGCGTGCTGTCGTAGACGTCCAGCACCACCTCGCCCGTCTCGATCGAGGTCAACACAGCCTTGGCGCCGGTCGAACCCAGATCGAGGCCAAGTATGGCGGGCTCATCAGCGGCGCCTTCGGGGATCAAGGGCTCGGCCATAATCGTCACGTTGTCACGCAGGTTGCTGGCCGGTTCCAGTACTTGAAAGCGGTTTTCGCCGGCCTGGATCAGCTCGACCGGATCGGCCGGCAAAGTCGCAGGCGGCGCGCCGCGTGCCTGCTGAGCGGCGATGGCGGCGGCGCCGGCGGCCTCGAAGCACTCTGCCAGGGGCGGGCTTTTGACGGCTTCGCCCAAGATCTCCTCGAAGGCCTGGCGCACCGAAGCGATGCACGACGGGCCGCCCATCAGATAGACCGGTCCTTCGACCTGGTTGCGGCCGAGCAGCGAGCGGGTGTTGCGCGCCACCGAGCCGAAATAGCCCTTGAAGAGCTCGCCCGTGGGCTTGCCTTGGTTGGCGAAGTGGGTCATCTCGGATTTGGCGAAGACGGTGCAGCGCGCCGTGATGGGGATGGCATCGCCGGCCAGCAAGGCCATCTGATCGGCCTCTTCGATGCCCAGGCCGAAACGTTCGGCGATCTTCTGGATGTTCTCGCCGGTGCCCGACGAGCACTTGTCGTTCTCGAGATATTGGTAAAGGTACTTGCTGCCGCCGTTGGTCGTGGCCCGGCGGCTCAGCACGCCGTAGCCCCGCGCACCGATGCTGACCAGGTTGAGCGCACCCTCGAGCTTGGGCGATAATTCCAGCGCCGCTTCCTGGCAGCTGTCCTCGGGCAATACCAGCACCGGGCTCCGTAGCTCGTCGGCATAGACGCCGGTGGCCGCCAAGGCAGCGCACGAGGCCACGTCGTTATCGCGGTACCAGGCCTGGAAAAGGCCCATGGGGTCGCCCTCATGCAGCGCGTAGCGCTTGTCCTCGAATGTCACCTTGCCGTCGCCGCCGACCGTGGCGATGACGAAACCCACCGAAGCCGTACCGAGATCGCAACCCGCTATTCTCACAGCAAATCTCCCCGCTAGCCCCCGGCTGGACCCTAACAAACTAAGTTGCGTCATGCAACTTTAGTTTATGGCAGGTCCTCGGTAGTTTCCTCGAAGCCGATGTCGTGGCTCTCCAGCTCGTCCAGGATCGGCCCGTAGAACTGCTTGGTTACCGGGACATGCAGGCCGGGGCCCTCGATCTTGCCCTCGATGACCAGGCGCACCGCCATGGCAGCCGGCAGGCCGACGGTGCGGGCCATCGAAGAATCGCCGTCGGCCTGGCCGTAGTCGATCATCGTCGCCGTGGTGCGCTGGCGCCGGCCGTCGGGGTATTCGGCATCGAAAGTATGCACTTGCACCAGGATATCGCGCTCGCCCGGCCGGAAGGGCATGGTCTCCAGCATGCGTTCGGAGAGCACGTCGAGCGCCGTCGTCGGCTGGCCGGCACCGGGGATGGCGGTAGTCTCGAACAAGCCCAGCCATGCCAGGTTGTCGAGCGCCGCCGCCTCCGGCGCCAGCCCCAACTGGGCCGCCACGCCGGTCCGAACGTCGGCGCTGGCGGAATCGCTGAGAAACGATGCCGTGTAATCGGCATAGGTGGTGCCGGCGGCATAGGTCACCGGCTTTTCGTTGAGGATGCCTAAGTCGACGATGGCCTTCAAGGTGTCGCACCAGCCCGGATAGCGTAGCGTGCCGCGATACATGGTTCGCACGCCCTCGAGCCCGTAGACCTCGATATAGTCGAGCGAATTGCGGTTGGGGAAGCCTTCCAGCTCGCCCAGGCTCTCGACGGGAAGCAAATGGAAATCGCCGAACAGCTCCGGCCCCGGGGTCTCGATGGTTTTGCCGTCTTCGAGATAGAGGGCGTCGTTGGCGGCTGCCGTCAGCACGCCGCGTGGGCTCCAGGAGAACTTGTAGCCAAACGGGTTGTCGTTGGCCTCGGGCGCCGGCAAGCCGCCGCAATAGGATCTGAAACCCGTGACCTGGCCGCCGCCATCGCGAATGCGGTCGATGGTGCGCATGGCCGCCATGTGGTCGAGGCCAGGGTCGACGCCGACCTCGTTGACGATGATCACCCCGGCGGCCCGGGCCGGGCCGTCGAGCTGGCGCATGGCCGGCGTCGAATAGCTGGTCGTCACCATGTGCTTCTGGTGCTCCACGCAAAGCGCCGCCACGGCGGTGTGCAGCCTGGGCGGCAGCAGGCTGATGGCCAGGTCGTGAGACTTGATAAGCTCGGCCATGGCCCCGCCATCGTCGGCATCGAGCGCCAGCGTCGTGCCGTCGGCGTGGCCGGCCACCATGGCGTCCGCCTTGGCCTTGGTGCGGCTGGCAACGGTCAAGCTCACGCCTTCCAGATCGAGCAGGTAGCGCACCAGCGGCCGGGCCACCAGGCCGGCCCCAAGAAGCAAGATCCTTTTCATAGCGATTCCTCCAGGTAGCGATAACGCCCGGTCAGTTTGCCCCGGTAGACGATGGTGGCGTTTTGCAGGGCCGGCGGCAAGCCGCTCTCATCGAGCGGGGCCGAAAAATCGGCCTTCGCCAGGGCCGGGATCAGAGGCCGGAGCGCCCGGCTGAAATCGACCGAAGCATCCACCGGCAGCTCGCAGGGCAGCGTATCGACGGCCAGGATGACCGGCCCCTCACCGGCGATACCGTCGATCACGGATTCCGTCAGGGGCTCGAATACGTACGCGGGTTCTCCCGGATCCGTGGCTTTCACGGTGCACTCGATGGCGCCTTCGATGTCGCAGCTGATGTCGGCGATGAGACAGAGCCTGGGCACGGCCTCGCCTTGGTAAAGCGCGGCCAGGTCCTGGCGGCTGACCAGCCGGGGGTATCTGGCTTCCCAGTAGATGCCGTTGACCAGCAGGGTCAGGTGAGGAAGGTAGTCGGCGAAGCGGCCGCGGTAGAGCTCGGGCCGGTCGTAATATTCCTGCAGCTCGAAGGCGCCGCCGTCCCGGCGCACCACCATGTCCTTTTCGCGGAAGACGGTTTTGAGGCAAGTGTCACCGGCACCTGGCAGGTCTTGCGGCGCTACTTCCGTGGCCGGCAGCAAATCGAAGATCTCCTGGGCGCCCTGCGAGACGTGGCCGTAGCCGGCGAAGCCGCAGACCAGCGGCCGGCAGGCCTCGGGCAGGCCGTCCTTATCCAGGCGCGCACCGGCCTCGGCCACGGCCGCCTTGGCGGCTTCAGCGTCGGGGTAGTCGATCGCCTGCTTGATGCCGGCGAACGGCGTCTCCAGGCCTTCCAACTGCCAGCGCCGGCCCAGCAGCCAGAGCGCGTCGATCATGCCGGCCAACCCGGCATGGCGCCCGAAGAAGACGCTGCGCCGCCCCGCCCCGTCGACGATCAGTTCGTAATCGATAAGCGTGCAGCCCAGTTCCAGCAAGCGCCGCAGCATGGCCATGTTGTAGGGCTGGCCCTTGATGGTGTGGGAGAAGAAGACGTAGACACGGCCGGGCTCGAGCTCGGCTTCGGGGATTTCCTTGACCCCCAGTACGATCGGGCTTTGCAGCGGCCCGGCCACGACGCTGGCCCCGGCGGCC
>JASLXG010000200.1 GCA_030740435.1 Alphaproteobacteria bacterium
TTTTTGGTTGCGGGGGCAGGATTCGAACCTGCGACCTTCAGGTTATGAGCCTGACGAGCTACAGGGCTGGCCCACCCCACGCCGGGATTGGCCCAGTAGGGGCCCGACTAATCACCAACGCTTCTGGCTTTTTCGCCGTGACGCGCTCGGTCTTGCTTCGGCAGTCGAGGAGGCGCGCGCTTACTCCGCCGCTTCCTTCGCCGCCACTTCGGGAAACAGTCCGGCCTTCATGACCAGTCCCGGCAGCGGTTCCTCGAAGTAGCCTTCGACCCAGGCCGCGGTGTCGAGCAGGGCCTCGAGATCGAGCCCCGTGTCGAGCCCCATGTTGCGCAGCATAAATCCCAGATCCTCAGTGGCGATGTTGCCGGTGGCCTTCGGCGCAAAGGGGCAGCCGCCGATGCCGCCCAACGACGAATCGAACACCTTCACCCCGGCCTCGACGGCCGCGGCGGCGTTGGCGAAGCCGGTGTTGCGGGTGTTGTGGAAGTGACAGCCCAGCGTCATGTCCGCGCCCACGGCGTCACGCACGGCGCCGAAGCGTTCCTTGACCTGGGGCGGCACGCCCGAGCCGATGCTGTCGGCCAGGCCAATCTCGCCGGCACCGCCGGCGGCCAGGCGCTTGGCCAGGCGCACCACTTGTTCCAGCGGCACCTCGCCCTCGAAGGGGCAGCCAAAGGCGGCGCCGATGGCGGCCGAGAGTTTTATGCCGGCGCCTGTCACCTGGGCCGCGATGTCGTCGTAGCCCTTGAGCGTCTCGGCGATTTCGCGGCCCTGGTTGCGCTGGTTGAAGGTCTCGCTGGCGATAACCACATAGCGCACCTCGTCGACGCCGGCGGCGATGGCGCGTTCGGCACCCCGGGCGTTCAGCGCCAGGCCCGCAATCTGCACGCCCTCGGGCCGCTTGATGCCGGCCATCACGGCCTCGGGATCGGCCATCTGCGGCACCCGCTTGGGGTTGACGAAGCTTACCGCCTCGATGCGCGGCAAGCCGGCCGCCGATAGGCGGTCGATGAACTCGATACGCTCGGCCACGCTCCAGATGCGGGCGGCATTTTGCAGGCCGTCGCGGGGGCCCACGTCGCAGATTTCGATCGTCCTCACGTCAAGGACCTCCTTACTTGAAGAATGCCGTGCGCGGCGGCGGCACCTGGGCCACCTGGTCCTTGGTCACGGGCTGGAAGACGACGCGGTCGAGCATCAGTCCGGCATCCAGCGGTGCCGAGGCGGATCTTGCCACCTTCCAGGTGGCGAGCTTGCCGAAGACCTCGACGTGGCAGGTGATCAGGCTTTTGCGACCGCAGAAAAAGAGCAGGAACTGCTGCTCGAAGGGATGCAGTTTGGTGCCCTTGGCCGGGATCATCCAGTGCTGCGCCGGCTCGCCCTCGGAGCTCGCCACCAGGGCCAGGGTGAACTTCGGCAGCTGGCCCTTTTTCACCCGGCCGGGCAACTGGTTGAAGAACACGGTGGCGCTGAGCTGCACGCGGTCGCCGAATTTTTCGACCAGCGGCGCCAAATCCTGGGCCGTGACGTTGGCCTTGCCCACCCCGGCGCCATGCAGCGCCTCGATGGTGGCGGCACGGTAGAGGCTTTTGTCGATGGGCGGCAGCTTCTGGGCCAAAAGCGTGCTGTTCTGGGTGTAGCCCTGAAAATACTGCTGGCGCTGCTGGCCGGTGAGCTTGTTGACGAGGGCGGCCATGCCCTTGGCGCTCTGCTGGCATTGGGCCAGCAACTTGGGATCCTTGATCTTCCAGAGCTTGCATTCGGCCAGGCGATCGCGCGCCGCCTGGACGGCGTCATCCTGGCGCTGGCTCTGGTACAACCAGACGCCGGCGCCAATGATCGCCAGCGCCACGAAGGCCAGGACCAGGCTGCGGATCGGCAGTTTCCGGGGTTCGCTTTCTTCGTCCATCGTTCCCTCCCTAGTGTCCTGCAGCACCTCGAAGGATAGGCCAAAATGGGGTCCTATCCAATCCATCATCTGCCAAACCAGTTGCGCCGAACTAGCGCACCTGGGCAGCGATCAGCCTGGCCACCGCTTCGGGGTGGCTCAGCGTCAGCATGTGGCCGGCCTCGGCCACGGTCTCCAGGCGGGCACCCGGGATGCGCTGGGCCAGCAGTTCGGCCAGGCGGCCGTGGACGGCGTCGGTCCTGGCCCCGCGAACCACCAGGGTGGGCACCTGGAGGACGGCGCAGTCGGCCAGCGTGAGCGCAGCTCCGTGGTTGGCGGCCAGACCGGCGGCCACGGTCTCGGCGATGCCGAGGAAGCGTTGGCGGACCTCGGGCGCCATCCCGGCCCAGGCCCCCGGGGTGCCGTTGTAATAGTCGATATAGGTCTCCAGCGCAGTCTCGTGCCGGCCCGCTTCGACGTCGGCGATGTAGCGCCGGTTGACGTCCTCGACCTGGGCCGCAAGATCGGTCTCCCCGGCCTCGGCCAGCAGCGGATAAGGCGCCGCCTCGATCAGAGTCAAACTGGCGAAACGCTGGGGCCGGTCCAGCATCATTTGCAAGGCGATGGCGCCGCCATAGGAATGGCCGATCAGATGCACCGCCTCGCTTGAGCTCTCATGGGCGATGATGGCCGAGACCGCCGCCGCCTCGTCGTCCATGGTGATGGCTCCGGGACCGGCGAAGGGCTCGGTATCGCCATAGCCCGAGGGGTTGACGGCGAGGCAGCAAAAGTCGGGCGCCAGGCGCTCGGCCACCCGGCGCCAAGCGGCGGCCGGGCTGGCGCCTGGCGGCAACAGAACCAGCGGCGGCCCGCAGCCACATTTTTCGTAACTGATGCGCCGGCCGGCATGTTCGATCGTGGGCACGATTCCGTCCTTCCCTGCCGGCCGCGAGCCTAGCCCCTGGGCGCCGCTTTGCGCTAGCCTGTTGCCATCACGAGCAGGGGAACCTTGCCGCCATGACCCGCCGCGCCTTTCTCAAGTTCCTCGCTCTCGGCGCCGCGTTCACGGCGCTGGTGGGCCGGGCGCGGACACTGCTGGCGGCGCCCGGCCGCTGGCCGGGCCCTGGTGGTCGTCTATTCCCGCAGCGGCAACACCGCCGCCATGGCGGCCGAAATCGCCGGCCGCCTGGGGGCGGCAACCCTGGCCATCCGGGCGCCGGCCTACGGCGACGATTTTTTCGGTTGGACGCGGGCCAGCTATGACGCCTGGAACAAGTTGGCCTCCGAGATCGAGGTGCCGGACCACGACCTCGCCCCTTACGATTGGATTTTCCTGGGCTCGCCGATCTGGTGGTACCGGCCCTCGCCGCCGTTGTGGAGCTACCTCGAGGCAAGCGACCTGGGCGGCAAGAAAGTGGTGCTGTTCAACACCTTCAACAGCCGCTTCAAGGACGAAGAAATCGCCGAGTTCCGCCGTCTGGTCGAGCAAAAAGGCGGGCAACTGGTGGATCACGTCTACGTCCGCCGCGGCCGCGTCTACGACCAGCTCAGTCGTGACGAAATGCTGGCCGAGATCCGCGCCCGGCTGGACGAGAGAGCGGACACCCCACCTTTCGCCGGGAACTAGTCGATACGGATATCCAACCAGCGTTCGGCCGTCGCCGTGGCTTCGTCGCCCGGGCGCAGCAGCACCGTGGTGGTATCGGATTCAACCATGGCCGGGCCGGCGATGACCTGGCCCGCCGTCAGTTCGCGGAAGTCGTAGACCGGCACTTCAACCCAGTGGCCCAAGTGAATGCGGCGCCGCCCACGCGGCTCGGCCGACGCGCCGGCCCTGGCGCGGGGCTCGCGGGGCAGCGCCGGCAGGGCGCCGATGGTGGCCAGGCGGGCGTTGACCAGCACCGGATCCTGGTCCTCGAGGCTATAGGTGTAGAGCGCTTCGTGGCGTTTCTCGAAGGCGTCTTTCAGGCTCTCGATGAGGTCCGGGGCGGAAAAATCTATGCCGTCCAGCGGCACGTCGATCTCGAAGATCTGCTCGCCATAGCGCATGTCGGCGGCGCGCCGGCTCTCGATGGGGCCATCGAACCAGGCTTCCAGGCGCTGGCGCCCGGCCGCCGCCATGTCGTCGTAGAGGGCGCGGATGGCGGCAGCATCGAGGGCCCCTGTATCGCCGATGTGGGTGCGGATGCTCTCCAATCTGAGCTCGGTCGCCAACATGCCCCAGGCCGACAGCACCGAGGCCACCCGGGGCACCACGACGCGGCCCAGATTGAGCTGGCGGGCCAGCTCGCTGGCGTGCAGGCCGGCGGCGCCGCCGAAGGCCAGCAGCGCGAAGCGGCGCGGATCGACACCGCGGCGCACCGTGGCCAGGCGCACGCCCTCGGCCATCTGGGTGTTGACCACTCGGTGCACGCCCTCGGCCGCCGCCACGCCGTCGACGCCAAGCTGGCGGCCCAGATCGTCGAGCGCAGCGAGAGCCGCGGCCCCGTCGAGCCGGCGCCGGCCGCCGAGAAAATTCTCGCCATCTAGGTATCCCAGCACCAGGCTGGAATCGGTCACGGTCGGCGCGGCACCGCCCTGGCCGTAGCAGGCCGGCCCCGGCACGGCACCGGCGCTTTGGGGCCCCACCTGCAGGATGCCGCCACGGTCGACAGCGGCGATGGAGCCGCCACCGGCGCCCAGCGTGACGATGTCCAGGCTGGGAAGCGCGATGCGCTGGCCCACCACATCACGGCCGCCGGCCAGCGTCGGCCGGCCCTCGACGATCAGCGAGATGTCGGTCGAGGTACCGCCCATGTCGAAGGGGATGAGGTCGTTTACGCCGGTGAGCGCCGCGGCATGGCGGGCTCCGGCGACGCCGCCGGCCGGTCCCGAAAGCACGGTGCCGACGGCCAGGCGGATGGCCTCGGCCACCGGCGCGACGCCGCCATGGGAGAGGATGACCAGTAGCGGGCCTTGGTATCCGGCCTCCTTCAGGCGCTCTTCCAGGCGTCCCAGGTAGCCCTCCAGCGTCGGCGCCACGTAGGCGTTCACCACGGTGGTCGAGAGGCGTTCGTATTCCTTGATCTGGGGCAGCACCTGGCTGGAGAGGCAGACCGGAACGCCGGGCAGCGCCTCGGCCAGGCGCCGGCCTGTGGCTTCCTCGTGGCGGGGATCGCGATAGGCGTGCAGGTAACAGACCGCTACCGAGGCCACACGGTGGCGCTTCAGCAGCGCGATGGCGCGGTCGAGCGACGCCACATCGAGCGGTATCTCGACGCTGCCGTCGGCGCGCAGGCGTTCGCGCACGCCGATTCTGAGGTGCCTGGGCACCAGCGGTGCCTGGCGCGCCAGACGCAAATTGTAGCGTTCCGGCTTGAGGCCCTCGCGCATCTCCAGCACGTCGCGGTGGCCCTCGGTGGTGAGCAGCCCGACACGCGCGCCCTTCTGCTCCAGCAGCGCATTGGTGGCCACCGTGGTGCCGTGGACGATGCGCTCGGCGAGGCCCAACAGCGCCGCCCGCTCGAGCCCCAGCGCCGCCGCCAGCTCGGCCAGCCCGTCCATCACGCCGAGCGAGGGATCGGTCGGCGTCGAGGCCGCCTTGGCCAGTGTCACCTGCCCCGTGTCGTCGACCGCCACCAGGTCGGTGAAGGTGCCGCCGACGTCGATTCCCAGGCGATACATGATCAATCCGCCCGGACTTGGCCGCGGCGGCGGCGCACGAAACCGTTGCGCCGGTCCTCGGTGCGGGCCTCGGGGCTGCGCTCGGCGGGATCGCCCCAGCCGCCGCCGCCGGCCGAATGGACCTCGAAGACGGTGCCCGGCGGCACCTCGATACCCTCCTGCTTGGTGCTGAGCGCCTGTCCCCGCTGCCCCGGCCGGCGCATCACATAGCGGTGCGGCGCCCCGTTCGCGCCGCCTAGAAGACCGGGGGAGCCGTGGCGAATACCCTCTCCGGCGGTGTTGGCCAGCGCCGGCTCCGCGGTATCGAGGCGCAGCTCCATGTCGACCCCGGCGCCGCCCACGTAGCGGCCGTCGCCGCCCGAATCGGGGCGGAACTCGTGGCTCAGGAAGGTGAAGGGAAAGCGCGCCTCGACCACTTCTAATGATCCGAACTTGAGGCCACCGGTGGAGTGCCATTCGCCCGAGCCGTGCCAGCCGTCGCCGCCGGGTGAGGCACCGGCCCCGGGCCGGGCGTGGAACATGTGCCAAATGAAGGGTTTGCCGTTGCGCGGATCGCGGCCCCTGAGGGCGATGCGGAAGCGCCGGCCCCAGCCGGCCATGGCGCGGTCCGGGCAGGCCGGCGCCAGGGCCTTGACGACGGCCTCGACGATCTCCTGGGAGCAGTGGCTGGTGGAAAACGTCACCGGCGCGCCGGGGTGGGCCCAGACCACGGTGCCGGGTTTGGCCAGCACCGTTACCGGGCGCAAGGCCCCGTCGTTCTTGGGCGTCTCGGGATCAAAGAGGAATGCCAGGGCCATGGCCACGGCGGACTGCATGTTGGCGTGCGAGGAGTTGAGGAAGCTGGTCACCTGGGGGGCCGAATCGCGAAGGTCGATCTCGAGCTCGCTGCCATGGATGGTGGCCTTGGCCCGGATGGCGATGTCGCGGTTGCCGCGGCCGTCGTCGTCGAGCAGGGCTTCGCCGTGATAGACGCCGTCCTTCCAGGTCTCGATAACGGCCCGGGACTGGCGTTCGGCGCCGTCGAGGATCTCCTTGACGGCGGCCTCGACCTGGTCGGCGCCGAATTCGTCCATCAGGCGCCCGAGGCGCCGCTCGCCCAGGTGCACCGAGCCGATCTGGGCCGCCAGGTCGCCCTGGAAGTCGCGCTCGTGGCGCACGTTGGCCGAAAGCATTTGCATGAGATCGCGGCGCGGCTCGCCGC
This sequence comes from Alphaproteobacteria bacterium, assembly GCA_030740435.1. Classification (NCBI taxonomy): domain Bacteria; kingdom Pseudomonadati; phylum Pseudomonadota; class Alphaproteobacteria; species Alphaproteobacteria bacterium. The sequence goes on from JASLXG010000200.1 coordinate 6,753, forward strand.
GTTCGTAAAGCCTGAGCGGCGGCAGCCTGAGCCCTTCCTGCCAGATCTCGGTGGCGGCGGCGTTGTAGGCGCCGTGGGTGGCGCCGCCGATGTCGGAATGATGGGCCCGGTTGACGGTCCAGAACAACAGCCGCGGGCCGGCGAAGACGGGTACGAAGGCGGTGATGTCGGGCAGGTGGCTGCCGCCGAAATAGGGGTCGTTGAGCAGGAAGACGTCGCCCGCATGCACGTCGTCGGCGAAGAATTCGCAGACCGCGCGCACGGCCCAGGGCAGCGCGCCGACGTGCACCGGGATGTGCTCGGCCTGGGCCACCAGGCGGCCGTCCGCGCCGCAGATGGCGGTGGAGAAATCGCGGCTCGAATTGAGGATCTGGGAATAGGACGTGCGCAGCATGGCCTCGCCCATCTCCTCCACCACCGCCACCAGGCGGTGCTGGATGACCGAGACGGTGATGGCATCGACGTCGCTCATGGAATCATCCTGGATGACATTTACGCTGCTGCCGGGCTTGGCCGGGGGCGAGTTTATGTCGGCCTCGGCATCGCCACAACGGTGCGCCAATCGACGTCACCTACCGCAGACCGTGACCCGGTGAGAAACGCGGGCTAGGGCCTGTTGACATTTAAGGGATTCCCAAGAGCGTCAAAAAGTGATTCAAACTTCCTTTTGCAAGGAGGTTTTGATGAACACGGGACGTTTCGTCATCAGGGATGAGGTCTGGGAAAAGGTTTCCCCCCATCT
>JASLXG010000201.1 GCA_030740435.1 Alphaproteobacteria bacterium
ACGCCACCGTCACTGATACCCTCAGGGCCATGAAGGCCAAGCACGTGATGGTGGTCGCCGATAGCTGCTACTCGGGCACTCTGACGCGCGGCATCAAGGTGGTGAAGCGTGAGCGCGACTACTTCAAGCGCATAGCGGGGATTCGCACGCGGGTGGCGCTGACCTCGGGCGGGCTGGAGCCGGTGGAGGCCGGTCAGGGCGGACATTCCGTGTTCGCCCGGGCCTTTCTGGCGGCGCTCAGGCAGAACACCTCGATCCTCGACGGCATGGCGCTGTTCAACGCCCTCGACCGGCGGGTGCGCCTCGACACCGATCAGACGCCGGCCTACGGCGACATCAAGCGGGCCGGCCACGAAGGCGGGGATTTCCTCTTCGTGCGGCCCAAGTAGCGAAACGTGGTGTCAGAGTCCTTGGAGGCGTTAACGAACAGATCAAAACTTCCGGTCCTGGCTAATTGCTGCCCAAAAAGGACGGATGCGGCGACTCAATATGTAGTGGGTGTCTGCACCAAACGGATAGGCACGGTGTGAGGGAAGCCGTGCCCTAACCGAGTACCGAAAAACTGCTCTCCCGGTTGATCTCGCGCTGACGCGAATAGAACCCGACGTTGGTGTCGCGCCCGATGTAGGGCAGCCTGAACTTGAGCGGCTGGGCATCGTGGTCGTTGCCCGCTTCGCAGTAGCTGATCAGTGCCGCCATCATCTTGCCGGCGATGGGGGCGTTCTTGAACTGGTTGCCGCTCGATCCGATGGCCATGTAGAAGCCCGGCAGCTGGGACCTGTCGTAGATCGGGATCCAGTCGTCGCTGACGTCGTAGAGGTCCACCACGCCCCTGCCCTGGCCGGGAATGCCCAGGCTGGGCACGCGTTGGGCGTAGCGCCGGGCCTGTAGCGTCCATTGCTCGCTGAATTCTCGATTGTAGTCCTCGTCGTCGACCCATTCGCGCGCGTCGCATTCCGGGTCCTCGCTGCCCACCAGGATGTGGTTGCCGTGTTCGGGCCGGCAGTAGACGGCGACGTCGCTATCGGAGATCACCGTGCCGGCATTTTCGAAATCGAAGTCCTCGGGCGAGGGCAGGTGGACCACCTCCTGGCGCAACGCCTTGGTGCCAATGCTCATGTCGTCGAGCACGCCGGCGATGGCGTTCAGCTTGGCCGAGGCCGGGCCGGCCACGTTGACCACCACCGGGGCCGCGATCTCGCTGCCGTCGTCGAGCCGCACGCCGGTGGTCCGGCCGCCCTGTTGCAGGATCTCCGTGACGCGTTTGTTGAACAGGAATCGCCCTCCCTTGGCCTCGGCGGCGCGCTGCAGGTTATGGCACGAGAGCTGCGGATCGGTGACGTAGCCGGCCGTGGGGAAAAAAACGCCGCCTTCGACGCTGCCCTGGCCGGGGACGCCGAAACCTTCGTCCGACAAGAGCTTGGCCGGCCAATAGCTGGCCAGATCGTAGATCGGCAGGCGTTCGCGGATGCGGGCCGCGTCCCACATCTCGTAGGGCACGCCCAGCGTGTCGCAGTGCGCCATGTGGCCCTTCATGTGATCGTTCTGCTTGGTGCTCATGACCAAACAGCCGATCTCGCGGAAGTCGGCCAGGCCGCGTTCGTCCCCGACCTCGAGATATTCGGCCCAGTCGCGCCAATAGAAATAGCCCTCATAAGCGAAGGCCGTGCCCTCGAGCGTCGAATAGTGGACGCGGATGATGGCGCACGAGGCGCTGGTCGAGCCGTAGCCGGCGGCCGGGTGGCCGTCGACCGAGAGCGTGCGATAGCCCAGCTTGGCCAGCTCATATGCCGTGGCCGTGCCGATCACGCCGGCACCGATGATGATGGCGTCCGCGGTATGGTTCATGGTTTGCCTCGTCTCGCGGTCAGGTGCCGCCAATCATAGCGGCCTGGTGCGCGGCAGGCGAGGCAGAGCAGGCGAAGCGGCGGCAGCGGAAGTGCCATGCAATCCCGCTACCGCCGCCTCGTCTTGGCCTTAGCTCGAGGCGTTTTGCAGACCGCCCGAGACGTCGTTGAAGAGGTTGGTAAGGTCGGTGCCGACGGTGGTGACGACGGCGATGATGACGACCGCGATGAGACCGGCGATGAGGCCGTACTCGATGGCCGTCACGCCCGACTCGTCGCGCCTAAGTCGCTGGATGATGGCAGACATGGTCGTGTTCCTTCGATTGCTGCTGAGGTTTCGAAATCCGGGGGGGGGGGGAGATTACTCCCAACAAATGTTCCGCGAAGCGACGCTCGTCACTGCGCTCAAGAATCGTGATTTGGCCAAAAACAGGCCGTTTTGTGCGCCTTTCAGGCCCTTTTTCCCGCCTCAGCCGGCGAGTCCCGGCATCGCCAGGTAGCCCGGCAGCGCCTCGATTCGGGCGCACCAGGCCCGCACCGCGGGATAATCATCGAGCGCCACTTCGGCCTCCTCGACCAGGCCGGCATAAGGGTAACAGGCAACGTCGGCGATGGTCGGGCGGCCCAGCGCCAGCCAGTCGTTGGCCCCCAGCCGGGCCTCGAGCTGGCCCAGCGCCTGACGCGCCGCATCCTGGCGCGCCGCCAGGTCGCCGGGGCGCCCGAAGCGCAGCATGGCCCGGGCATAGGCCGGTCCCGCCCACATCTCGTTGGCGGCAAACGACAGCCACTGCATGACCTCGCCCTGCTCGGCCGCCGCCGTCGGCCACCACTCGCCGGCGCCGTATTGGCCGCCCAGGTAGACCAGGATGGCTTGGGAATCGCGCAACACCAATCCGTCGTCGTCCAGCACGGGAATCTGGCCCAGGGGATTGAGCGCCAGGTACTCGGCTGTCCTGTTGCCGCCCTCGGGCAGGCTGACCGGCTCGATTTCGAAGTCCCGGCCCAACAGCGAGAGCATCAGCCTGACCTTGTGGCAGTTGCCCGAGACCGGCGCGTCATAGATTTTCATGCTTTTCACCGCTTTTCGACGAAGTCCGCATCATTCCGCATCATAAAGCATTATTCGGCGCTTCACCGTACCCATCGTCGGGCCTACAATCGGACTTGGGGAGGGCCGCGCGCGTAGCGCGCGACGGCAGGCGAAGAGGACAACATGCACGAGGTGCGCATTCACGGCCGCGGCGGACAGGGCGTCGTCCTGGCCTCGAAGATCCTGGCCAAGGCCCTGGTCGAGGAGGGCCAGTACGTTACCGCCGTGCCGCAGTTCGGCTTCGAACGCCGCGGGGCGCCTGTGGTGGCTTATTTGCGCTACGACCAGGCCGAGCTCCGGGCACTGACCAACATCTACGATCCCGACTGCGTCATCTGCCTCGACCCCACGGTGTCGCGCGCCGTCGACATTTTCGCCGGCCTCAAGGACCAGGGCACGCTGATCCAGACCAGCGCCAAACCGGCCACCGAGGTAAAGAGCAAACTGCCCGAGGCAGTGGCCCGCCTCGGGCTTTGCGACGCCGTGGCCATCGCCATGGAGATCTTCGGCCGGCCCATCACCAACTCGATCATGCTCGGCGCCTACGCCCGCACCACCGGCGACGTATCGCTGGGCGCCTTGCAGAACGGCTTCCAAAGCGTCGCCCTGCGCGATGCCGGCCTCGACCAGAACATGCTGGCCATCCAGCGCGGCTACGATGAAACCAGCGTCCATGACATGAATGGAAGCGCCTGATGGCCACCAAGGTCCACGATATCTCGGGCATTCCCGACGACCTCTGCCCCATCGCCAGCGAGCTCAGCACCATGCTGGCCGGCGACTGGCGGGCCGTTCGCCCGGTAGTCGATCGCGACAAGTGCGTAAAGTGCGCCAGCTGCTGGCTCTTTTGCCCGGTGCAATGCGTGGTCGAGCGGCCGGCCTGGTTCGACATCGACCTGGCGGCCTGCAAGGGCTGCGGCATTTGCGCCCGCGAATGCCCCCAGCGCGCCATCGAGATGATCGCCGAGGTAGCGGCCTAGCCGCCGGAAAGTAATCGCCATGTCCAACGCACAAAATAACGCCCTGGCGGAACACAGCGGCAAGACCATCGTCTGCGACGGCAACGAAGCCGCCGCCTGGGGCGTCGCCGCGGCCCGGCCCGACGTGGTCGCGGTCTATCCCATCACGCCGCAGTCCTCGCTGGTCGAGTACGTCTCGCAATTCATCGCCGACGGCGTCATCGACGCCGAGCTGATGAACGTCGAGGGCGAGCACAGCGTGCTCTCGGCGCTGCAAGGCGCCTGCCTGGCCGGTGCCCGCACCTACACCGCCACCTGCGGCCCCGGTCTGGCCTTCATGTTCGAGCCTTATATGCGCACGCCGGGCATGCGGCTCCCCATGGTGGCCTCGCTGGTCACCCGCGACGGCATCACGCCGCAATGCGTCTGGGGCGGCCAGCAGGACGCCATGACGGTGCGCGAGGTGGGCTGGATCCAGATCTACTGCGAAAGCGTGCAAGAGGTGCTGGACACCACCATCATGGCCTACCGCATCGCCGAGCACCGCGACGTCATGCTGCCGGTCAACGTCAACCACGACGGCAACTATCTCTCCTATGCCGTCTCAAGGGTCGAGATCCCCGACCAGGGCGAGGTTGACGACTATCTCGGCGAGAAGGACGTGAATTGGCACGTGGCGCTTGATCCCCAGCGGCCCATGGCCGTCGATCCCCTGACCGGCGGCCCGGCCGGCACCGGGCCCGCCACTTTCGTGCGCTACCGCAAGGGGCTTTGCGACGGCATGCAGAACGCGCTTCGCGTGATCGGCGAGGCGCATCAGGAATGGGGCCGGCGCATGGGCCGCCACTGGGCGCCGCTGGTCGAGGAATACCGCCTCGATGACGCCGATTATGCCATCGTCACCATCGGCAGCATGACCGGCGCCGCCAAGGACACGGTCGACGGCTTTCGCGCACGCGGCGAAAAGGTCGGCCTGATCAAGGTCAAGACCTTCCGCCCCTTCCCCGTCGAGGCCATGAAAGCCGCGCTCTCCAAGGTCTCGGCCGTCGGCGTGGTCGACCGTTCGGTCAGCTTCGGCTGGAACGCCGGCCCCTTGTACCAGGACGTGCTCGGCGCGCTCTATCAGCTCGAGGAAAAAATCCCGGCCGCCAGCTTCATCGGCGGCCTGGCCGGCTCCGACCTCACGGGCGTGCATTTCAGCCGGGTCATCGAGGCCACGGCCCGGGCCGGCTCGTCCAACCTGCCGGGTGAGCCGGTGTGGCTCAACGAGAGCGACTGATTATGGCCCCGGTGGCCGCCAAGGCCTGCAAATACCTCATCGCCGGCTCCAGCCATGCCGCCCTGGAGGCCATCCAGGCCATCCGCATGATCGATGCCGAGGGCACGCTTGCGGTGGTCACGCGCGATGGCGAAGCGCCCTATTCGCCCACCGTGCTGCCCTATGTGGTTTCGGGCAAGCTCGAGCCCGGGCAGGTGGCGCTGCGCGATGCGGCCTATCTCGAGGAAAACGCCGTCGACCTCCACAACGGCGTGGCCCTCGCCTCCCTCGACGCGGCCGGCCGCCGGGCCACCCTGGCCAACGGCGAGGTCTGGGAATTCGAAAAATTGCTGCTGGCCACCGGGGCGACGCCCGTGCGGCCGCCCATCGCGGGCCTCGAGGCGGTGCCGCATCACGTGCTGCGCACCATGGACGACGCGCTCGGCCTGCGCCAGGCCATGAACGATGCCCAAAGCGCCATCATCCTGGGAGCCGGGCTGATCGGCATGCACGCCGCCGAGAACTTGGCCCGGGCCGGGTTGCGCGTGACCATCGTCGAGATGTTCCCCCAGGTGCTGCCGGGCTATTTCGACGCCGAGGCGGCGGGCATGATCGCGGCGGCATTTCGTGATGCCGGCGTCGACATGCGGCTGGACCAGCCCGCCCAGGCGGTGAAGACCACGGCCGGTGGCATCGAACTCGCGTTGCCCGATGCCACCATCGCCGGCGACATCCTGCTGGTGGCCACCGGCGTGCGCCCGGTCATCGACTACCTCGAGGGCTCGGGCATCGAGACCGACGAGGGCGTGCTGGTCGACGACACCATGGCGACCAGCGCCGCCGACGTCTGGGCCGCCGGCGACGTGGCCCAGGCGCGTGATTTCTACAGCCCCGATCGCCGCGTCAACGGCATCCTGCCCGGCGCCGTCGAGCAGGGCCGTATCGCCGGCATGGCCATGGCCGACGACCCCGGCCTCAAGCCCTACCCCGGCGGCGTGCCGCTGAATACCTATTCCTATTTCGGCCACAAGGCGATCTCCGTGGGCCAAAGCGGCGAGGCGGAAGGCAGGACCGTCGAGAACCGCCGCGAAAACGGCAGTTACCTGGCGGTGGCGCTGGCGGACGGCTGCCTGGCCGGCATCGCCGCTATCGATCGGCCGCTCGATGCCGGCGTCATGTGGCAGATGATCTTGCGCAAGATCGAGCTGGGGCCACGGCTCGACGAATTTCTCGCCGATCCGCTCAGCGCGGGCCGGCGCATCATGTCCGAAACCTGGCGCTAGGACCGAGCTATGGGACTGGGATACGACACCATCGCCTTCAAGAACGCGCTTTGCGACGGTTGCGGCGACTGCATGACGGTCTGCGCCGAGGCCAAGAGCGGATCCCGAGACCCGGCCCGGGCGCGTTTGCAGATCCTGCCCCCACAGAACGGAAGTGCCGACGGCGGCAGCGTTGAACTGGCGCTCTGCCGCCAGTGCGGCGAGCCCAAGTGCGCCATGGTCTGCCCTTCGGGGGCACTGAAAAAGAACGCCGAGACGGGCGTCATCGACTGGCAACAAGAGCTTTGCGTCGATTGCCTGTTGTGCACCGCGGGCTGCGCCTACGCCGGCATCGCCAGCGACGCCGAGGCCGGCCAGGTGGCCAAATGCGATCTTTGCGCCGGCGACCCGGCCTGCACCGCCGCCTGCCCCACGGGCGCGCTGGAGTTCATCACCACCGGCGCCATCTACAACGACTGGGGCAGCCACGAGGACATGTTCGTGCCCGGGCTGGCGGCCTGCCAGGGCTGCAATTCGGAACTTCTCATCCGCCACACCATGCGCCGCGTCGGGCCCAACTCGGTCGTCGCGACGCCGCCGGGCTGCATTCCCGGCATGGGCACGGTGGGCTACAACGGCATCACCGGCTCCAAGATGCCGGTCTTTCATCCCCTGCTGACCAACACCGGCTCCATGCTCTCGGGCATCAAGCGCTACTACAACCGCAAGGGACGCGATGTCACGGTGATGGCGCTGGCCGGCGACGGCGGCACCGTCGACGTGGGCTTCCAGTCGCTCTCGGGCGCGGCCGAGCGCGACGAGCAGATCCTTTACATCTGCGTCGACAACGAAGGCTACATGAACACCGGCATGCAGGCCTCGGGCAGCACGACGTATGGCTCCTGGACCTCGACCACGCCGGTGGGCAGCGAATTCGACGGCAAACGCGGCGAATCCAAGCACATGCCGCTGGTCATGATGATGCACAACTGCCGCTATGTGGCCACCGCCTCGATGGCCTACATGTCCGACTACTACGCCAAGCTCGACAAGGCCATCGAGGCCAGCCAGCGCGGCATGGCGTACCTGCACGTCTACGCCCCCTGCCCCTCGGGCTGGCGTTTCGCCGCCGCCGACACCATCGAGATCTGCCGCAAGATGGTCGAGACGAATTTTGTTACGTTATGGGAGTACGAACCCGACACCGGCCTCGAATTCACCCGCCCCACCGACCGGCCGCTGCCGCTGGCCGAATACATCGACCTGCTGGGCAAATACCGCCACATCAACGACGACCAGCGGGCCCACATCCAATCCACGGTCGAGCGCCGCCTGGCCATGGTGGCGGGGTTCGTGCGTTAGGGGGTTAGGGGGGGACCCGATCCCGGCTCAAGCCGGGCCGACGAGCTACGTTTTGCTCAACTCCAACACCCGGCGGCCGGCATCGGTGACGCTGAGTTTGTTGTAGCCGGCGCCGAAGCGCTTCAGTTCGACCCACGCCTTGCGTTCGCATTCGCCCACGGTGCGCTCCAGGATGGTGCCCTCGACGTCGTCGGCCATGGCGATGTCGCCGGACATGACGAGCAACTCGAGCAGCAGTCGTTGTTGGGGCAGAAGTAGGTCCATCAGGTGTTCTCCGAACTCGGGCGCCGTTGCTGGGCGCCGGCAATTTACAAAAAACTGCCGCGCCGCACCATTGAAAACACCGCCCAAGGCGGCGTTTTGCTGCTATAATTCGTCTTATTGCACGGGGTAGCTCCGAAAATTCGGATACTGAAATCGGTAACTGATTGAGGGAGGCCATCATGCACAGAAAAATCATCCCCGATCTCGTCGAGAGCGAGCGTCCCAAGGGCAACGGCCGCGTCTGCTGCCTGCGGGGGGATACCGTGGCCAGGGAGGCAGCGGTTGCGATGATGGAGATGAACGTGGCGGCAGTAGCCGTCGTCGACGACGGCGACCGCCTGGTCGGCATCGTCACCGAGCGCGACCTGACACGCCGTGTCATGGCCAGCCAGCGCGACCCCGAGACCGTCGCATTGGCCGAGATCATGACCGCCAACCCGCAGACCCTGCATCCCAGCGACAATGCCATGGATGCCCTCACCACTATGCGGGACGGCCGCTACCGGCATCTGCCGGTGGTCGACGAAGATGGTTTCGCCGTGGCCATGATCTCCATTCGTCACATCTACGCCGCGGTCAAGCTGGAGCTTGAGGAGGACGTGCGGCTGCGCGACCAATATATCTCCGGCGAGAGCTACGGCGCCCGGGCCTGATCGACGCCGCGCGCAGGTGTTGCAAGGGGCCGCCGAAGCGGCGGTCTACGGGGCCCCGATGCGGGCCGCCGGAGACAGTCAACGATGGCGCTTTGGCCGCCACCTAGGCAAGGACCGGCGCCCGACATAAAATAGCCCACGCCAGGGGCAGGTTTGAAGTGAGCTTCGAGACGGGGAGGAAAAGGGCTGCCAAACGAGCAACTAGCCGCCGTTGTGGCGCGCGTTTTCGGCAGCGCTGCCCGCGTTGAGAACCTGGAGAAGATGTCGAGCGGCGCCTCGCGCCAGAGCTGGGCCTTCGACGTGGTCAACGGCGCCGAGCGCCTCGAGCTGGTGCTGCGCCAGGACCCTCCCGATGCCGGCGAGAGCGAGCTCGACCGCCTTTTCAACATCGGCCGGGCCGAGGAATTCCAGCTCATCGAAACGGTGCGCCGCTATGGCGTGATAACGCCCGAGCCGCTGTTTGCCCTCGAGCCCCAGGACGGCCTGGGCCAGGGCTTTGCCATGCGCCGCATCGAAGGCGAGAGCATTCCCCAGCGCGCTTTCAAGGACCCCGCCTACGACCACGCCCACAGCAAAATGGCGGCCCAGTGCGGCGACGTGCTGGCCCGCATCCATAGCGTCGACAGGGAGGAACTTCCGCCCTTGCGCGACCGTTCGCTGGCACCGCAGCTCGAGTTCTTCGTCGAGCTCCTGGATATCTACGGCGAGCCCCATCCCGGCTTCGAGTACGCCGTGCGCTGGCTGGCCGAGCACCGCCCGGAACCCACGCCCGGCGGGCCCCACCTGGTGCACGGGGATTTCCGCAACGGCAACTTCATCATCGGGCCGGACGGCCTCGAAGTGGTACTGGACTGGGAGCTCGCCCACCTCGGCGATCCCATGGAGGACATCGCCTGGCTCTGCATCCCCAACTGGCGCTACGGCCGCTTCGACAAGCCGGTGGGCGGATTCGGCGAGCGCTCGGAGCTTTTCGCGGCCTACGCCGCGGCCGGCGGCCCCGCCGTCGATCCCCGGGCGGCGCACTACTGGGAAACCTTTTGCAGCGTGCGCTGGGGCCTGATTTGCCTTTTCATGTCGCTCGACCGCTTCAACGACGATGGCCATTCCCTGGAACGCGCCGCCATCGGGCGGCGTTCGGCGGAATTGGAATACGATTTCTACGAGTTGATTGGTTAGAGAAGAAACATGCCCACGGACTTGCCCGATGCCGTCGAGCTGCTGACTTTGGTGCAGAAATTCCTGCGCCTTCCCATCAGCCCGACCCACGCCGCCGAGCACGCCTATCACAGCCGGGTGGCCAGCAACGTGCTGAAGATCGTCGAGCGCGACATCACCGAGGCCCCGGCCATGGCGGCGGCGGCGGCCGAGCGGCTGGCCGCCATCCTGGAGCAGGGCGGCGACCTGGCCAAGCTCAACGCCGAGCTGGCGCGGCGCCTGCGGCGCGGCGAGATCGACATCGAGCGGGCCGATCTCAAGGCCCACCTGCGCCAGACCGCGCGCGACAAGGTGGCCCTGGTCAACCCGAAATATGCCGGTGCGCCCCGAGCCTGAACCGCCCGAGAGGCCCTTCGAAGCCGCCTACCTGGCGCTGGCGCGTTCGGGCGAGCTGGCGGCGCGGGCCGCCGAGGCCTGGGCCCGCCTTGCCGAGTGCGACCTCTGCGCCCGCTATTGCCGGGTCGACCGCAGGGCCGGCCTGGCGGGCGTGGCCTGTCGTACGGGCACCAGCGCCCGCGTCGCCTCGTGGGCGCCCCATCATGGCGAGGAAGAGCCGCTCAGGGGCCGGCACGGCTCGGGCACCATCTTTTTCTCCTGGTGCAACCTGCGTTGCCTTTATTGCCAGAACTTCGACATCTCCTGGCAGGGCGCCGGCAGGGAAACCGGGACCTGGGAACTGGCGGCCATGATGTTGGCCTTGCAGGCGGCGGGCTGCCACAACATCAATTTCGTCAGCCCGAGCCACACTGTGGCGCAAATCCTGGCGGCCCTGATCGTCGCCGCCGAGGCCGGCCTGCGCCTGCCGCTGGTCTACAACACCGGCGGCTACGACAGCCCCGAGGCCCTGGCGCTCTTGGACGGCGTCGTCGACATCTACATGCCCGACATGAAGTACGCCGACAGTGGCTTGGCGCGGCGCTATTCCAAGGTGCGCGATTACCTTGCCGTCAACCGCAATGCGGTGCGCGAGATGCACCGCCAGGTCGGCGACCTGGAGCTGGACGAGGCCGGCATCGCGCGGCGCGGCCTGCTGGTACGCCACCTGATCCTGCCCGGCGGCCTGGCCGGCACGGCCGAAGTAGTACGATTCCTGGGCGAAGAGATCTCGCGCCGCACCTACCTGAACCTGATGAGCCAGTACCGGCCCTGCTACCGGGCCGATGAGCGGCCCGAACTGGGACGCCGGCCGACCATGGCGGAATTCCGCCGGGCCCACGACCTGGCACGCCAACATGGCCTCGAGAGGCTGGACTAAATGAGGGAGAGCGGGCGGCCCGGCGATCAGCCAGGCAACGGCAGGTCGCCGTCGGCACTGTCGTTGAGCGCCACCACTTCGATGCCGCCGTCCCTGAGATCGAGCACCGTGTGCGAGCAATGGCTGGGCTTGAAGCAGATCAGGCGATCGTCTCCCCGGGCCGCCGCCACGGCCACGTTGATGGCCACGTAGTGGCTCACCACCACCGTTTCCCGGTCGATTTCATGGAGCGCCGCGAGCACGCCCCGGCGCCAGTCCTGCAACTCCGCCGTAACCTCCGGCCAGCGCGCCGCCAGCATGCGCTCGAGCCAGGCCCGGCGCTCGTCGGGGCTGCCGGCGGGGCCGGGGATTTCCGCCACCCTGGGCTCCAGCCGGGGCTCGGCCCGCCACTCTCCGGCCAGTGGCGCCGCGGTTTCCCGGGTGCGCTGCATGGTGCTGCTGATCAGCGGCAGCGGACCCAGCGGCGCCATGGCCTGGGCCATCTCGGCGGCCTGCTGGTGGCCCAGCTCGCTGAGGCCGGGGTCGGGCTCCTGGGCCCAGGGCGCGGCAGTTTCGCCGTGGCGGATGAGGTGCAGGCGGACGGTTTTGCTCATGCTGGGTTTTCACCTCCCTGGCCGTCGAATTCTGCCGGCGAATAACGATAAAAAAGACCCTCGACGCCGAGCTCGCTGGCGAACACGAGATCGCTCATGTCGGTCATGCGCATGGGATAGACGAAGCCATCCAGATGGTCGCATTCGTGCTGCAACAGACTGGCGTGGTAGCCGCCGGCCAGGCGTTCCTCGGTCTCGCCGGCCAGGGTCTGAAAGCGCACCCGCACCCGGTTATGGCGCGGCACCCGGCCATATAGACCGGGCAGCGAAAGGCAGCGTTCCCAGATCAGGCGCACCTCGTCGTCCAGCGGCTCGATCACGGGATTGACCATGACCGTCCAGGGCAGCGTGGTCTGCTTGGCCCCCGGGGGAATGCGCTCGGCCGGCATGTGGTAGACCACCAGACGCTGGCTCGCGCCCACTTGCGGCGCCGCGATGCCGGTGCCCTTGATGTCGACCAGCGTATCCTGCATGTCGCGGGCCAGCGCCGCCACTTCGGGCGCCGTCGGATCCCCGATGGCCGCCGCCGTGAGCTTGAGCGTGGGGTTGCCCATCATGAGAATTTCGCGAACGGGCATCGGTATCCTCCGGGGTGCAATCAGCGGCTGGCAGGCTAGCCCGCATTTCCCACCGGGTCACGCAATTGTCACATGACCGGGCGTCGTCGGCGCGCCACACTGTGGGCCGGGGCGGTTTTTTTTGGGGGACAGTCCGTGAACAGGCTCAAATCGATCTTCATCGCGCTCTACCCGATGCTGCTGATGGTCATCGCCGGGGCCGCGCTGGTGGCTCTTTTGCGCCCGGGATGGCACTTCGGCTGGCTTGGCGCGCTGTTGACGGCGCTGCCCATGCTGGGGTTCCTGGGCCGGGCCTTGATGCTGCGCGACATGGCCCGCACCTCGGCCGACCTTCCCGTCATCAGCGGCCTGACCCTGGCCGGCGGGGCCCTGGCCATCTACGACGGCGGCCTCGCCGGCGCCGGTTGGCCGCAGGCGGCGGCACTTTCCGGGTTGGCCGGATTCCTGCTTTACAACGCCTGGTACTCCCGCTTCGGCCGCCAGCCCAGCCCAAGCCTGGAGGTCGGTGCCAAACTGCCGGCGTTTGCGCTGGAGGACGAGAACGGCGAAAGCCTGACCTCGGAAAGCTTCCTCGGCGCACCGTTGGTGCTGCTCTTCTACCGCGGCAACTGGTGCCCGCTGTGCATGGCCCAGATCAAGGAGATCGCCGGCCACTACCGCCGCCTGGCCGAGCTCGGCACCACGGTGGCCCTGGTCAGCCCCCAGCCGCATGCCCACACCCGGCGCCTGGCAGCCCGCTTCGACGTGCCCTTCCGCTTTCTCGTCGATGCCGGCAATGGCGCGGCCGAACAACTCGGCATCGCCATCGACAACGGCATTCCCTTCGGATTCCAGGTCTTGGGATACCAGAGCGACACGGTGCTGCCGACGGTGGTGGTCTGCGATGCCGAGGGCACCATTCTGCTGGCCGACCAGACCGACAACTACCGGCTGCGGCCCGAGCCCGGAACCTTCCTCAGGGTACTGGAAGGGGCCGGCGCGGCGGTAGCCGACTGAACCCCAAGCTGAAGGACGTAGCCGTGTCGGCCAACCAGGCCATCGGTCTCGATCAGAAGGGCCGGCAAGGGGGCGGTCTGCCTGCCGCCTGGGCACTCGCTGTGGCGGCCGTGAAGGTGGCGTATTAGAGTGCGCCGTAGAGGGCGCCGGCGGGGCACAGCTTTTCGATGCCTTGGCCGACGTGCTAGAAAGGATGCTCAGGCGCCGTCAAGGGAACGACGCCCGCTTTTTGGAGGCAGGTTTTGCGCCCTAGGGCCTGTTGACATTTAAGGGATTCCCAAGAGCGTCAAAAAGTGATTCAAACTTCCTTTTGCAAGGAGGTTTTGATGAACACGGGACGTTTCGTCATCAGGGATGAGGTCTGGGAAAAGGTTTCCCCCCATCTTCCGG